>DASYKU010000018.1 GCA_035995165.1 Mycobacteriales bacterium | reverse complement strand
CCCCGCTCGCGGCCGGGCTGGCCCCGGCCGACCTGCCGGACGGCGTCGGCGGGGGCGGGCTGGACCTGCTGCTGCCCCGGATCGTGGTCGTCGTCGAGGGCGCGGCCCGCGCCGTGCTGGACGGCGGCGGGGGCTGGCCGGTCGAGGTCGTCGCCGCTCCCGGCGAGGGCGACGACACGCTGGTGGAGGTCGCCGCGAACCGCGGTGGCGACACCGCCGTGGTGATCACTGCCGACCGCGGCCTGCGGGAGCGGCTGGACGCGGTCGGTGCCGGCTGGACCGGCCCGTCGTGGCTGCTGCGGCGGCTGGACGGAGCATGATCTCCACCCGGACAGGGCATGTGGCTAGGGGTATTCGGTTGATTACGTTGGGCAGCAGTCCTACGGGCCGGAGGTGAGCGTGCGCGCGCCGGATCACGAACAGACCCTGCGAGCCATGCAGGAGGCGGTCGACCAGGAGCTCGCCGCGGCCGAGACCGGCGGCCGCCGGGCCGCGTTCGGCGTGGACGCGACCCGGGTCGCCCGTGGGCCGGCCGGCTGCCTCTACCGGGTGGACCCGCCGCCGGAGGCGACGCTGGTCGAGGACGCCCCGGCCCGGCTGTCGGCCGGAGACCGGGCCAGCGAGGGCCAGCTCGGCTCGGTCGCGGACGAGAGCTGCCTGGTCGAGGTCGCCGACGACCTCGGACCGCGGCTGCTCGACGGCCGGCTGGTGGTGGACAACCTCGGCCCGCTGCACGGGCTGCGGCAGCGGCTGACCGCGCTGGAGGGCCCGGTGCCGGCCACGTTCCGGTTCGACCAGGCCGAGCTGGTGCTGGGCGCGCCCGGCGGGCGGCTGAAGGACGCGATCGCGGCCGCCGCGGACGAGACCGGCGAGTGGAGCTTCGACGACCGGGCCGGGGACGTGCTGCGCAGCGCGCTGCGGCACCGCTGGGCCCAGGTCCAGACCCCGCCCGGGACGGACTCCGGCGCGCTGGTCGCCCGGCTGCTGGACCGGCTGCTGGCGCTGCAGGCCCGGGTCCTGTTCACCGCCCCGACCGGCCAGGCCGTGGACCGTACGGTCGGGGCGCTGTGCGAGCGGCTGACCCGCTCCGGCCGGCTCCGCTCCGGGCTGGTGCAGCGGGTCGGTCCGGTGGCCCCGGGCGCGGTCCGGGACCGGTACGGCCCGTTCGTGGACGCCGTGACCATCGCCGCCGACCTGCGGGCCGGCGTGGACGCCCGGCTGGCCGACCTGGACAAGGTCGAGAGCCGGCTGAAGTACGACGAGCTGGACCAGCAAGCCGCCGAGCTGGACCGGTACGCGGCAGATCTCGACTCCCGGCTGGAACGCGCGGTCGGCTCCCGGTCCGGCCGGCGCGACCGCGGCCTGGACCCGGACACGCTGGTGATCCGCCGGCACGAGCTGCGTACGCAGGGCCGCTCGGCCCGCAAGGACGCGGACCGGATCGCGCAGGAGCTGGCCGCGGGCGAGGGTCCGCTGCCGACCGTGGAGGACGTCGTGGGGGCGGGGGGCACGCCGGCCGAGCAGCGCCGCCGGCTGGCGGCGGCCCGCCGGGAGCTGATCGCCGCCCGGGACGAGGTCGCGCCGGCGCTGCGGGGCCGGGTCCGGCTGGTCGCCGCGACCACCCGCGGCGCCTACCTCCGCGGGCTTCCCCGGGCCGACTTCGACGTGGTCGTGATCGCCGGCGTGGCGCTGCCGCCGGAGGCGTACTACCTGGCCGGGCTGTCCGGCCGCAGCGTCATCGCGGTCGGTGACGCCGGGCTCGGGCGGTCGCCGGAGCCGTACACCCGGCGGCCGCCGCACCCCGAGGAGCTGCCCCGGCGCCGGCGCCCGGGCCTGGGCCGCACCGGGCGCGTGCACCGGGTCCGCCCGGACGACCGGCCTTAGGGCTTGCCGAGGTCCTTCCAGCTCTTCTCCGTGACGTCGACGTCGAAGTGCTTGGCGGCGGCCTTGATGTTGGCGAAGGCCTGCTCGCGGTCGGCGTCGCTGACGTCCTTCACCTGGTCGAAGCGAGCCAGCGCGTTGCGCACGTGGCCGGCGTCGGTCATCGGTTCCTTGCGCTGTTTCGGGAACGCGTACGCGGAGTCGGGCAGCGAGTTGCGGTCGTCGGCGTCGAGCGTGCCGTGTCCGCCGCTCGGGGCCTTCCAGGTCGTGGTCACGTCCGATCCCCTACCCACCCGGGCCCGGCCCTCACCTGAGGAGAAAAGTGTCAGCGTCGGTGGCTAGGTTGTGCCGGTGACTGCTGACCGCGCCTACCTCCGCTTCCCCAGCATCCGCGGCGACCGGCTCGCCTTCGTGGCCGAGAACGACGTCTGGCTCGCCGACGCCGGTGGCGGCCGCGCCTGGCGGCTGACCGCCGACGCGGTCCCGGTGGCCGGCACCAGGCTGTCCCCGGACGGCGGCACGGTCGTGTTCACCAGCACCCGTGATGGCGCCCCCGAGGTGCACGCGGTCTCCGCCGACGGCGGCGCGTCCACCCGGCTGACGTACTGGGGGGATCCGTTCACCCGGGTCGCCGGTTGGCTGCCGGACGGCCGGGTGGTGGCCAGCAGCGCGACCGGCGAGCCGTTCCGCAGTCGCACCTGGTCCTGGGCGCTGCCGCTGGACGGCTCGGCCGCGCCCGAGCGCCTGCCGTACGGGCCGGCGTACATGGTCTCGCCCGGGCCCGGTGGCGCGGTCGTGCTCGGCGCCGACCAGCGGCGGGCCGGCGCGACCTGGCAGCGGTACCGCGGCGGCACCGCCGGCAAGCTCTGGATCGACCGCGACGGCAGCGGCGAGTTCGCCCGGCTGCTCGGCGACAACCCGGCCCAGCTGGAGGACCCGGACTGGGTCGGCGACCGGGTCGTCCTCATCTCCGACCACGAGGGCTGGGGCAACGTCTACTCGGTCCGGCCCGACGGCAGCGACCTGCGCCGGCACAGCGACCACGGCGATGCGTACGCGCGGGTGCTGCGGACGGACGGGACCCGGCTGGTCTGGCAGAGCCACGGCGACCTCTGGCTGCTCGACGGCCTCGACGCCGAGCCCCGGCTGCTGGACGTGACGCTGGGCGGCCCCCGGACCGGCCGCCGGCCGCGCCCGCTGAGCTCCCACGACAAGCCCGGCGACGTGGCCGTGGACCGGACCGGGCGGGCCAGCGCGGTCGAGGTGCTCGGCAGCCTGCACTGGCTGACCACCCGGGACGGCCCGGCCCCGGCGCTGGCCGACACCCCGGGCGTGCGGGCCCGGCTGCCTCAGGTGCTCGGCCCGGCCGCCGCCGCGGAGAACGCGGTGCCGCAGGTCGCCTGGATCACCGACGCGGACGGCGACGACGCGATCGAGGTCGGCCCGGCCGACGGCAGCGCGCCGACCCGCCGCTTCGGCGCCGGCGAGCTGGGCCGGGTGCTGGAGCTGGTCGCCTCCCCCGACGGCGCCCACCTCGCCGCGGCCTCGCACGACGGCCGGGTGCTCGTCGCCGACGTCAGCGCGGGCGCGGTCCGCGAGGTCGTCAGCACCGGCCACAGCGAGGCCTCCGGGCTGGACTGGTCGCCCGACTCGGCCTGGCTGGCCTGGTCCCACCCCGGCCCGGAGGGCCTGCGCCAGATCCGGATCAGCCGGGTCGCGGACGGCGCTGACGGCACCGACGCCGGCACCCTCGAGGTCACCCCGCTGCGCTTCCTGGACACCGACCCGGTCTTCACCCTGGACGGCCTGCACCTGGCCTTCCTCTCGACCCGGACGCTCGACCCGGTCTACGACGACTGGATCTTCGACCTGTCCTTCCTCGGCGGCACCCGGCCGTACGTGGTGCCGCTGACGGCGACCACCCCCTCGCCGTTCCACCCCGAGTCCGGCGGCCGGCCGGGCGGCGACGGCGGGGACGAGGGCAGCGGGGACGACGCGCCGTCGCAGCCGGTGAACGTCGACCCGGAGGCGATCGACCAGCGGGTGGTGCCGGTGCCGGTCGCGACCGCCCGGGCCAGCGGCCTGGCCGCGGTCCGCGGCGGGCTGGTCTGGCTGGAGACCCCGCAGGCCGGCCTGCTCGGCGAGGACCGGGCCACCGCCGACGGCGAGCCGTCCCGGCCCAAGCTGGTCCGCTGGGACTTCGCCAAGCGCCGCTCGGCCACCCTGGTCGGCGAGCTGGACGGCTACCGGGTCACCGGCGACGGCAAGAAGCTGCTGGTCCGGGACGAGGACGCGCTGCGGCTGGTGCCGTCCGACCGCCGGGTCGAGCCCGACTCCGACGGCGACCGGGACGCGGTCGTCGAGATCGACCTGCACCGGCTGCGGGGCGAGATCGACCCGGCCGCGCAGTGGCGGCAGATGTATGAGGAAGCCGGCCGGCTGATGCGGGACCACTACTGGACCCCGGACATGGCCGACGTGGACTGGGACGGCGTGCTGGCGAAGTACCGGCCGCTGCTGGACCGCATCGCCACCCGCGACGACCTGTCCGAGGTGTTCTGGGAGGTCATCGGCGAGCTCGGCAGCTCCCACGCCTACGAGAGCCCGCCCGGGCTGCCGGTCGAGTCCGGCCGGGTGCTCGGCCACCTCGGCGCGGACCTGGAGCGCGACGGCGACGTCTGGCGGGTGGCCCGGGTGCTGCCGGCCGAGTCCTCGGTGCGCGGGGCGCGGGCGCCGCTGTCCGCGCCCGGCGTCGCGGTCCGCGCCGGGGACGAGATCCTGGCCGTGGACGGGCGGCCGGTCGACCCGCGGCTCGGCCCGGCGCCGCTGCTCGCCGGCGCGGCCGGGCAGCCGGTCGAGCTGACCATCCGGCCGGCTGGCGGCGGCGAGGTCCGGCGCGTGGTCGTGCTGCCGCTGGAGGACGAGCGGGTGCTGCGCTACCAGGCCTGGGTGTCCGGGCGGCGGGCCGCGGTGCACGAGGCCTCCGGTGGCCGGGTCGGCTACCTGCACATCCCGGACATGGTCGCCAACGGCTGGGCCCAGCTGCACCGCGACCTGATCCTGGAGGTCGCCCGCGAGGGCGTGGTCGTGGACGTCCGCGACAACGGCGGCGGCCACACCTCCGAGCTGGTGCTGGAGAAGCTGTCGCGCAAGGTCCGGGGCTGGGACAACAACCGGACCGCGCCGGCGACGTCGTACCCGTCGAACGCGCCGCGCGGGCCGATGGTCGCGGTCACCAACCAGCACGCGGGCTCCGACGGCGACATCGTCACCGCCGGCTTCCGGCTCTGGGACATCGGCCCGGTCGTCGGCATGCGGACCTGGGGCGGCGTGATCGGCATCGACGGGCGCTACACGCTGGTCGACGGCACCTCGGTCACCCAGCCGCGGTACGCGTTGTGGTTCGAGGGCGTCGGCTGGGGGATCGAGAACTACGGCGTCGACCCGGACGTGGTCGTCGACATCACCCCGCAGGACTGGGTGGCCGGGCGCGATCCCCAGCTCGACACCGCCGTACGGATGGTGCTCGAGGCGTTGGAGACGCGGCCGGCGGCGACCCCGCCCGACCGGTCCACCCGGCCGTCCCGCCGTCCCCCGGAGCTTCCCCCGCGCTGACCTGGGCGGGCCGCCGGCGGGCGGCACGCGGCCACCGGCGGAGGGCACGCGGCCGCGGGCGGGAGGGCACGCGGCCGCCGGCGGAGGGCACGCGTCCGCCGCCGGGAGGGCGTGCGGGGAAGAGCGGGAGCCGTCGGACGGTTGGCGCTGGAAAGGGACCCGGAGCGAGGAGCGAGTCGTGCAGGTCGAGATCTGGTCGGACGTGGTGTGCCCCTGGTGCGCCATCGGCAAGCGGAGGTTCGAGGCCGCGCTCGCGGACTTCGAGCACCGTGACGAGGTCGAGGTGCGCTACCGCAGCTTCGAGCTCGACCCGACGACGCCCCGGACGGTCGAGGGCAACGCGACCCAGCGGCTGGCCGACAAGTACGGCGTGCCGCTGGCCCAGGCCGAGGCCATGCAGCAGCGGGTGACGGACCAGGCCGCGACCGTCGGCCTGGACTTCCGGCTGGACAAGGCCCGCCCGGGCAACACCGTGGACGCGCACCGACTGCTGCACCTGGCGGCCGACCGCGGGCTGCAGGCCGAGCTCAAGGAGCGGCTGCTGCTGGCGTACTTCGCCGAGGGCGAGGCGGTCGGTGACGTCGACACCCTGGTCCGGCTGGCCGGCCAGGTCGGCCTGGACGAGGCCGAGGCGCGGACCGTGCTGGAGTCCGACAAGTACCTGGCCGACGTCCGCGACGACCAGGCGACCGCGCAGGCGCTCGGCATCTCCGGGGTTCCGTTCTTCGTGCTGGACCGCAAGTTCGGGGTGTCCGGGGCGCAGCCGGTCGAGGTGCTGCTGGGCGCGCTGCGCCAGGCCCACACCGCGGCGCACCCGCTGTCGATGGTATCCAGCGAGACCGGCGGCGACATCTGCGCCGACGGCACCTGCGCGGTCTGAGGAGGACACGATGGCGGAGGTCGTCGACAGCCCGAAGGGCTGGGTCAACGAGCACATCCAGCGGTACGTGGCCAGCGGCGGCAAGGACGGGCACGAGTGGAAGCCCGGCGTGCCGACCCTGCTGCTCACCACGACCGGCAACAAGTCCGGGCTGCAGCGGCGGACCGCGCTGATCTACGCCCAGGACTCCGGGTCGTACCTGGTGGTCGCCTCCGACGGCGGCGCGCCCGCGCACCCGGCCTGGTATCGCAACCTCGCGGCCGACCCGGCCGTGCACGTCCAGGTCGGCGACCGGGAGCTCGACGCGAGCGCGCGGACCGCGACCGGGGCCGAGCGGGACCGGCTCTGGCCGCTCGTCACCGCGGTCTGGCCCGCGTACGACGACTACCAGGCGAAGACCGACCGGGAGATCCCGGTCGTCGTGCTGACGCCGGCCGGTTGACGCGCTGATGGCCCCGCGTTGACCTGAGGATGGGTCGCGGACCCCGTGGGTGGGTAGGTCCGCGGCACCCGACTTCCAGGAGGACCGCATGACCGCCCCGCAGGATCCGTACTCCTCCCCCGGTGAGCCGGGCAGCGGCTACCCCGGCGGACCGCCGCCGCGGAAGCCGGGACCGCAGATCTTCTCGATCCTCGCGATCGTCTGCGGCGTGCTGGCCATCCTCATCCTGCCGATCATCTTCGGACCGGTCGGCGCGATCCTGGCCGTGGTGGGCCGCAGCCGCGGCGAGACGCTCTGGAAGGTCGGCCTCGGCGCCGCCATCGGCGGTCTCGTCCTCGGCATCCTCCTCGGCTCTCTGGTCACCGCCTCCAACTAGATCCCCCGCGCCTCCCGGAGGCCGGCCCGCACCCGCGGACCGGCCTCCGCCCTGTCCGGGTGTCACCCGGGGTGCCCGTGGTGCCCAGAAGTGCAGCAGTTGGGGCGGATGCCTGCGAACCACTGGTTGCACCCCCTATGGTCCGCATCGAGCCGCGGGCGCGGCTCGTCGGAGGGGGCTGGGGTGCTGATCGTCCTGGGCGTGGTTGTCGTCCTCGTCGTGCTGTTGCTGGCGTTCGTCGTCGCGTCGTACAACGGGCTGGTCCGGCGCCGGAACCAGGTCGACAACGCCTGGGGGCAGGTCGATGTCCAGCTCACCCGGCGGTACGAGCTGATCCCCAACCTGGTCGAGACCGTCAAGGGCTACGCCCGGCACGAGCAGGAGACCTTCGACCGGGTCACGCACGCCCGGGCGAGCGCGCTCGGCGCGCAGGGCCCGGCCGCCCGGGCCGACGCCGACAACCAGCTGTCCGGCGCGTTGAAGAGCCTGTTCGCGGTCAGCGAGGCGTACCCGGACCTCAAGGCGAGCGGCAACTTCCAGAGCCTGCAGCAGGAACTGGCCAACACCGAGGACCGCACCGCGTACGCCCGGCAGTACTACAACGACGCCGTGCTGTCGTACAACAACTCGGTGCACACCATCCCGACGGTGTTCATCGCCGGCCCGATGGGCTTCCGCAGCCGCGAGTTCTTCCGGGCCGAGGGCGGCGCGCAGGGCCCCGTCAGCGTCCGTTTCTGAGGCGGGCGCGCCATGATCGCCGGCGTCCCGGTGTGGGCGCTGCTGGTGCTCGCCGCCACGGCCGCGTTGTGGCTGCTGCTGCTGGCCGCGCTGACCACCGCGACCCGCCCCCGCACCGTCCACCCTGGACCGTCCACTTTGGACCTCGGCGGGGCCGAGCCGCCCGCGCTGGTCAACCTGCTCACCAACGGCTGGCGGATGACCACCGACGCGCTGTCGGCCACGCTGCTGGACCTCGCCGCCCGGGACATGATCGACCTGATCCAGACCGGCCCGGAGCCGGAGCGGACCATCTGCAAGATCCGCGAGCAGGCGCCGCCGCACCTGGCCGACTACGAGCGCCGGGTGTACGACCGGGTCGCCGGGCTCGCCTCCGGCGGCGTGGTCCCGGTGGCCGCGCTGGCCCGGGGCAACCCGGCCCAGGCCTCCCGCTGGTGGAAGGGCTTCCGCCGCGAGGTCATCCTCGACGCCCAGCGCCGCGGGCTGTCCCGCAACCGCTGGGGCGCCGGGATCAAGACGCTGACGTCGTTCGCCTCGCTGGCGCCGGCGGCCGCGGTGGCGCTGGTCGTCTACCACGCGGCCGACGACACGGACCCGGTGTGGGCCGCGGGCCTGTTCGCCTGGGCCGGCCTGACGACGTACGCGGCCTCCCGCAACCGGCAGCGCGACACCCCGGCCGGGCGGGAGGTCGCCGCCCGCTGGATGGGCGTGCGCGACCACCTCGGCCGCAACGAGGTCTTCGACACGCTGCCGCCGGCCGCGGTCGCGATCTGGGACCGCTACCTCGGCTACGGCGCCGCCGCCGGGGTGGCCGGGACCGCGAGCCGGGTGCTGTCCTTCGGCGCCCAGGACGAGCGGCTGGCCTGGTCCGCGTACGGCGGGACCTGGCACAAGGTCCGCATCCGCTACCCCGGCAACCGCGCCGCCGAGGGCCGGCACCCGGTCCTGTCCGCGCTCGTCGGCATTGTCGCCGTCCTCGTCGGCTGGTACGGCATGAAGCTGGTGCTGGGCATCCGGCACGGGCTGGAGCCCGGCCACAGCCTCGGCCTCGGCCAGGCCGCGAACGACGCGCTCGACACGCCGTGGACCCAGCCGGTGCTGCTGCTCCTGCTGCTGGCCTTCCTCGTGGTCGGCGTCTGGGGCGCGTGGGTGATCGTGCGGGCGGTGCTCGACCTCGGGGCCAGGCGCACGTTCGAGGCCGAGGTCCTGCGGGTCAGGACGCTGCAGGACGACGAGGGCAACGAGACCGAGCACCAGGTCGCGCTCGACGACGGGAAGTCGGAGCGGACCCGGGCCTGGTCGGTGCCGCCGAAGAGGATGCCGGCCCTGCGGGAGCGGGACGTGGTCTCGGTGACCGTCGGGCCCCGGCTGCACCACGTCTTCGCGCTCTCGGTCGTCAGCCGCGGGACCGTCGTCCAGGTCGACGACGGCCGGCCGGGGCTGGACAGTCAGGTGATCGAGGAGCGGCCCGGCTGGGACTCGGTGCTCGGCGCCGCGGCCGCCACCGGCGCGATCCCCGGACCCGATCCGGTCCGGCTGTTCAGCGCGGCCGAGATCAGCGACGCGCTGGGCCGGCCGATGAACCCGCCGACGGCGCCGGTCGGCGGGTCGATGTTCGGGATGGGCATGCGGATGGCGGAGTTCGCCGCCGTCGGCGGCCCGGCCCGGGTGCTCGTCCAGGTCGCGACCGGGCGGTTCGCCGGGGCGCTCGGGGCCGGGCGCGGTCAGCAGCTGCCCGGCGGGGCGATGCTGCGGGACGGGTCGGTCATCCTGCGGGCGCAGGACGCGGTGGTCGGGATCCACATCCGGCACGTCGACAGGTCGGCGGCCGAACCGGCGCTGCGGCGCATCGCCTCCCTGGCCGCCGACCGCCTCCGCCAACCCGCGGGCTGAGCCCGGGCCCAGCCCGGCGCCCGGACCCAGCCCGGCGCGCGACGCGACCGACGGCCTGGTCGCCTCGGCGACGGCATCGAACGGGACCGGCTCACCCTCTCCTGGGGCAGACCGTGACGATCGGACCCTCGGCGCGAACCCTGCGGCTGGTCAGACGTCCTCCGTGACGACCACCTCGCCGTGCTGGAGCTTGGAGTGGCGCTTGCCGTAGACGAAGTAGAGGACCAGGCCGATGAGCAGCCAGATCACGAACCGGGCCCAGGTCTCCACGGTCAGCTGCTTCATCAGGTAGACGCAGAGCAGCGCGCCGATGATCGGCACCACCGGCACCCACGGGACGCGGAAGCCGCGCTCCATCTCCGGCCGGGTCCGGCGCAGGATGATCACGCCGATGTTGACGATCACGAACGCGAACAGCGTCCCGATGTTGACCAGCTCGAAGATGATGTCCAGCGGGACGGTCGCGGCCAGGATCGCGATGAGGACGCCGAACACGGCCGTGGCCAGCGCCGGGGTCTGCCGACGGGAGATCTTGGAGAACATCGGCGGCACCAGGCCGTCGCGGGACATCGCGTACATGATCCGGGTCTGGCCGTACAGGATCGTCAGCACGACGCTGGTGATCGCGACCAGCGCGCCGACCGCGATGAGCCCGGAGCCCCAGGAGGTGCCGACGCCATCGGACAGCACGGTGGCCAGCGGGGCCTCCTTGCCCTCCAGCTGCTCCCACGGGTACGCGCCGGTGGCCGCGATCGCGACCAGGCAGTAGAGCAGGGTGGCGACGGCGAGCGAGCCGATGATCGCCAGCGGCAGGTTGCGGGCCGGCTTCACGACCTCCTCACCGGAGGTCGAGACGGCATCGAACCCGATGTAGGCGAAGAAGATCGCCGCGGCCGCGGTGGTGACGCCGTGGAAGCCGTTCGGGGAGAACGGCGTGAGGTTGCCGGACTTGAACGCGGTGAACGCCAGCCCCAGGAACAGCAGCAGGACCACGAGCTTGATGATCACCATGATCGTGTTGGCCCGGGCGCTCTCCCGGACGCCGACGATGAGCAGCGCGGTGACCGCGAGGACGAGGAACGCGGCCGGCAGGTTGACCGTGCCGCCGTCACCCGGTGGCTCGCTCAGCGCGTCCGGCAGCGTGACCCCGAACAGCGAGTCGAGCAGGCTGTTGAGGTACTGGCCCCAGCCGACCGCGACCGCGGCGACCGACACGCCGTACTCGAGGATCAGGTCCCAGCCGATGATCCAGGCCAGCAGCTCGCCCAGCGTCGCGTACGCGTAGGTGTACGCGCTGCCCGAGACCGGGATCGAGGACGCCAGTTCCGAATACGACAGCGCCGAGAACGCGCAGGTCACCGCCGCGAGGATGAACGAGAGCACGATCGCGGGCCCGGAGTCGCCGATCGCCTCGCCGAGGATCACGAAGATCCCGGTGCCGATGATGGCGCCCAGGCCGAGCGCGGTGAGGTCGAGCAGCCCGATCGACCGTTTCAGGCCGCCGCCCTGCTCCACCTCCGAGAGATGGGCGTCCACCGGCTTGACGGCGAACATCCCGTGACTCCAACCGTCATGACTGAGTGCCACGAGCACCTCCGGTGTCCAACAGCTCCGCTTGCGGACTGGCTACCCGGCGAAGGTGAACACCAACCAGACGAAACACGCTCGTCAAATCGTCCCCGCCCCTCGGTACGGAGCCGGGCGTCAGGGCAGGATGCAGACATGGCGCGTCCCGCGATCTCCCCCGTCGTCTGGCAGCCCCCGCAGTCCCCGGCCCGGGCCCGGGAACCCCGCAGCGCCCGGGCGCTCCCACCGCTGACCGTGCTCGACGTGCTCGGGCGCGGGCCGGAGGACGTCCTGTTCGACGCCGAGGGCCGGGTGCTCTGCGGGGTCTCGGACGGGCGGATCCTGCGGCTGACCCCGGACGGGCGCACCGTCGAGGTGCTCGCCAACACCGGCGGCCGGCCGCTCGGGCTGGAGTGGCTGCCCGACGGCGCCCTGCTGGTCTGCGACGCCCGGCTCGGGCTGTTGCGGGTGACGCTGTCCACCGGCGCGGTCGAGACGCTGGCCGACGGGTTCTCCTTCTGCAACAACGCGGCGGTCGCGCCGGACGGCACGATCTACTTCTCCGACTCCACCGGCCGGCTCGGCATCGACCACTGGAAGGGCGAGCTGCTGCAGCACTCCGGGTCCGGGCGGCTGCTGCGCCGCGGCCTCGGCAGCGAGATCACCACCCTGCTCGACGGGCTGGAGTTCGCCAACGGGGTCGCGCTGGCGCCGGACGGGACGTTCGTCGTGGTCGCGGAGACCGGGGCGTACCGGTTGATGCGGTGGTCGGTCGACGACGGCACGTCCTCGGTGCTGGTGGACAACCTGCCCGGCTTCCCGGACAACGTCTCCACCGGCTCGGACGGCCTGTTCTGGGTCGCGATCGGCAGTCCCCGGGACGCCTCGCTGGACCGGCTGCTGCCGTTGCGGCCGGCGCTGCGCAAGGCGGTCTGGGCGCTGCCGGACCGGTTCCAGCCGCGGCCGAAGCACACGGTCTGGGTGCAGGCGTACGCGCCGGACGGGCGGCTGGTGCACGACCTGCAGGCGCCGGGCGGTGAGTTCGGCTTCGTCACCGGCGTACGGGAGAAGGACGGGAGGGTCGCGCTCGGCTCGCTGACCGGCGGACACCTGGCCCAGTTCAGCCTGTAGCCGGCTTCAGCCTCGGCGCGACCCGGCCGGGCGTGACCCGGCCGGGCTCAGCCCGGAGCCGGGTAGCGGGTGTTGGCCTCGGCGAGCTTGGCCCGGGCCGCCGACGGCAGGTCGATGTCCAGTACGTCGGCCAGCAGGACCAGGTAGAGCAGGACGTCGGAGATCTCCTCGCCCAGCCGCCGCTTGAGCGTCTCCTCCCGGGCCAGCTCCCGCACGTCCTCGGCCGGCAACCACTGCAGCAGCTCGGACAGCTCTCCGACCTCGCCGACCATCGCCAGCAGCACCGACTTCGGATCGTGGAACGAGCCCCACCCCCGCTCGTCCACGAACGCCCGCATCCCCGCCCGCAACTCCCCCAGCTCGCTCACGGCGGGCAACCGTACGCGGGTAGGTTGCGGGGGTGCGATTCCGGGCGACGCTGGAGTTGGGTGGGAAGACCGCGACCGGCATCGAGGTGCCGGCCTCGGTCGTGGAGGCGCTGGGCGCGGGACGGCGGGTGCCCGTGAGCGTCACGCTGCAGGAGCACACGTACCGGACCACGATCGCGCCGATGGGCGGGCGGTTCCTGGTGCCGGTCAGCGCCGAGGTCCGCAGGGCCGCCGGGGTCGCGGCCGGGGACGAGCTCGACGTCGGCATCGAGGTCGACACCGCGCCGCGGACGGTCGAGGTGCCGGCCGACCTGGCCGCCGCGCTGGCCGCGGAGCCGAGCGCGCAGGCGGCGTGGGCGAAGCTCGCCTTCACCCACCAGAAAGAATGGGTACGCAGCGTCGAGGACGCGAAGAAGCCGGAGACCCGGCAGCGCCGGATCGCCGCCGCCCTCGACAGACTTCGCTGACTCAGTGGTCGATTCGGTAGACGAGGTGGGTCGCGTTCGGGGTGTGGGTCGCTGAGACCGGGCGCAGCTCGATCGGGGTGGTCCCACGGAACAGCCGGGTTCCTGCCCCGAGCAGGATCGGCGCCACGTGCAGCCGGACCTCGTCGACCAGTCCGGCCGCGATCGCCTCCCGGGCGACCTCCGCGCCGCCCATGATCACGTGCAGCGGTTCGCCACCGAGACCGAGCCCGTGCTCCGCGTCCGGGTCGCCTCCGGTGCTGAACCCGTCCACCGACATCGAGAGACCGACCAGCACGTCCGTCACCGAGCCTCCTCCGCCACCGCGCCGCCTTCGCGTGAATCTGGAGACCTCAGCGGTCAACGTTGTCCACAGGCGTCGACAAACCGGACGATGTGTGCCTCACCGTGCTTACTCTTCCGCCGCATCCTTGATCCGGTACGAGGAGGACGTGATGAGTGTGCGGACGTTCCCGGCCCTCGGCTTCGACCCGGCGCCGGGATCACCGGCGGCGGTGCTGGCGCAGTCCCGGGAGGCGGACCGGGCGGCCCGGGCGCTGGCCGGAGCGGCGACCGCGGCGGCCCGGCTCGGGGCCGACTGGCAGGGCTCGGCGGCGTCCGCCTACTCGGCGGAGACCCGGGCCTTGCCGCGCGACCTGCAGCAAGCCGCCGCGGCACACGGGACCCTGTCCCGCGAGCTCGCGGCGTACGCGGACGATCTCGCCGCCCGCCAGCTCCGCGCGACCGATCTGGAGTCGCGGGCGGCCGCGGCCCGGGCCCGCATCGCCCTGTACGGCGCCGCCGGCGTTCCCGGCACCACCGACCACGGCGCGGGCGGCAGTGTCTACGGCGGACCCGCGCGCAGGCACGACGGCGGCGGCTCGTCCGCCCTTCACGCCCGTGCGGCCGGCGAGTACGGCGCGCCGGCGACCGGACGCGGCGCCGACGGGCCGGTTGGCCGGCGCGGAGAGGCCGGGCCGGTTGACGGGCGCGGCGCCGGCGGCACCGCTTCGAGCGTCGCGCTCGCCGAGCGGGCCGAGCTGGAGGCGGTGCTGTCCGAGGCGCGGCGCCTCCTGGCCGAACACCGCGACTCCGCTGCTCGCTCGGCGGCCCGGATCCGGGCAGCTGCCGCCGACCCGCCGTACCGGAAGCCCGGTGTGCTGGCCCGCGTCCGCGAGGGCGTCCGGACCTGGGTGACCCGGCACGCGGACGTGCTCACCCAGATCTCGCACGACCTGCGCGGGATCTCGGCCGCGCTCGGGACGATGAGCCTGGTGCCGGGTTTCCAGTTCCTCGCGCCGATCGCGATCGCCGCGGGCGCGACCGCGGTGGCGATCGACGTCGTCGTCGCGGCGTCGACCGGTCGCGGCTCCTGGCCCGGGCTGGCGACCGACGCGATCCTGACCGTGCTGCCGACCGGCCCGGCCACCCGCGTGCTGCGGACCGTGCCCGGCGTGACCCGCGGCCTCAAGGCGGTGAACCGGGCGATCCCGGCGGGCGTGCGCGGCCAGGTCTTCCGGACCGTACGGAACCTGCCCGAGGGGATCTCCGCGGACCAGCTCGCCGCGGCCGCCCGCCGGATCCGTACGGACGCGCCCGGGCTCACCGGCGACGTGGTCGTGCAGGGCAGCCGGGCCGGCCACTCGGCCGGCGCCGGCTCGGACATCGACTTCGGCCTGCGAGTTCCGCCCGAGCACTACGAGCGGCTGCTGCGGGACGCGTTCGGCGAGTCGAGCACCCGGGAGGCGGCCGCGAACGCCGCCACCCGTGGGCGGATCTTCTGGCGCCACGCCGGCCTGAAGAACCTGCACGACGCGCTGCAGGACGACCTCGGCCGCAAGGTCGACCTCGCGATCATCAAACAGGGCGGCCTGTTCGACAACGAGCCCTGGCTGCGCGTCCCATGACCGGGCCGCGGGACCGCTGGTGTGTCCTCTACGTCGACACCGACGACCACGCGGCCGTCGTCGAGGCCACGGCGCGGCTGCTCGGCCCGGGCTCGTCGCTTGACGTCTTCCGGGCGCCGGGGTTCACCGTCCAGGTCGACCGGAACCCCGACCGGACCCGCGGACCGCACTTCCTCGACTGGCCGACGACGGTCGGCATCGACGCGAGCCCGGATGCCGATCTCACAGCCTTCGTCGCCACCCTGACGAGC
Source organism: Mycobacteriales bacterium (assembly GCA_035995165.1). Lineage (NCBI taxonomy): Bacteria > Bacillati > Actinomycetota > Actinomycetes > Mycobacteriales > Mycobacteriales bacterium. The sequence goes on along the minus strand of DASYKU010000018.1, from coordinate 23,251 downwards.
CACTATCGCGCCGCCGGCTGCCGGGTGGCGGCCGAGTCGCCCTGGTCCGGCGAGCGTCCCGCGCCCGACCCCTGATCTCGTCTCGCCTCGGCGAGCCGCCGTCACTCAACGTGTCCAGAATCGGACAACCGATTACGACGGGGTATTGTCCGCCGATGGAAGAGGAGCCCCCGCGCCGGTCCGGCGTGCCGCCGATCCTCGTCCTGCACAAGATCCGGCAGGTCCTCGAGTGCTTCACCGTCGAGCAGCCGGAGCTGAGCCTGCAGCAGATCACCCGGGCCACCGGCCTGCCCGCGAGCACCTGCCAGCGCCTGGTGATCAATCTGGTTCGCGAGGGGTTCCTGGACCGCGACGACGACCGCTACCGGATCGGGATCGGGCTGGTGCGCTGGGCCGCGCCGGGCAGCGTCGGGCTGGACATCGTCCGGGTGACCCGGCCGGTGCTGCGGGCGTTGCGGGACACCACCGGCGAGTCCGCCTGCCTGTATGTGCGCGACGGCGCCCACCGGACCGTCGTGGGGCTGGCCGAGACGCGCAACATCGTGATGCGGCTGTTCATGATCGGCATGGTGATGCCGGTGCACGCCGGGTCGGCCGGGAAAGTGTTCATGGCGTTCGACCCGACCGCCCGGCAGGCGGCGATCGGGCACGGCCTGATCCGCTACACGCCGCGGACCGTCGTCGACCTCGACGTGCTGGACGAACAGCTGGACGAGATCCGCCGGACCGGGCACGCGGCCTCGTTCGAGGAGCGCGAGGTCGGCGCCGCCTCGATATCGGCGCCGGTGTTCGGCCTGACCGGCGAGCTCGAGGCCGTACTCGGCATCGGCGCACCGACGCAGCGGCTGACCCCCGCCAACGCCGCCGCGTTCACCAGGCCCGTGGTCGACGCCGCCCTGGAAGCGTCCCGGCTCCTCGGCCGCCGCACCCCCGCCGACGACGCGACGGCCGACCCGTCCCCACGCCCCGTCCGCGCCGCCAGCCGCCACTAGCCGGACTCCCGGAGGGCGACACACCTCCCTCGGGGTCGGCACGCGTCCGGCCAACGCGCGCCGACGGCGCGGCCGATGCGGCTGCGGCAATCATGAGTCCGGGACGGGCGACCTGCATACCGCTCGCCCCGGGGCGGTCAGGCACGCGCATGGCCTGAGGTCAGAGTTCCTGGAAGAGGGTGAGCTGGAGGCCGGCGGGGGCGTCGAGGCGAGAGTTCAGGGAGCGCCAGGGGGTCTCGGTGGGCGGGGCGATCTCGTGCGCGCCGCCGGCGACCAGTTCGGCGGTGAGCGCGCGGGCGTCATCGACCTCGAAGGCGACCCGCAGCCGCGGCGCCACCGGCCGGCCCACCTCGACCTCGTCGATGTACGCCCGCTGGGCCGGATTCGCCAGCTCCAGCGTGGCCCGGCCCGCGTCGAGGATCGTGACGTGCGCGCCGCCCGGGCCCGAGATCGCCTCCTGCTCCGGCAACCCGAGCACGTCCCGGTAGAACACCACCGCGGCCTCGTAGTCCTCCGCCGCCACCACCAACCGCAACTGCCGAACCGTCATGACCCCTCGAATGGATTGACCAGCCGGACCCCGGTCCGTACGACGTCCGCGGTGTTGCGGGTGACCAGCGTCCAGCCGTGGACGAGCGCGGTCGCCGCCAGCAGTCCGTCGACGGCGGGGAGCCGGTCCGGCACGTTGAGCCGGCCCCACAGATCAACCACCTCGGCAGTGACGGGCACGACGCGATCACCGAAGAGATCGGCCAGCTCCAGCAGCCACTTCTCGTAGGTCGCCGCTTGATCGGCATCCCGGCGGGCGAGTTGCTCGATGCCCTGCCGGATCTCCCCCAGCACCAGCACGCTCAGCCAGAGGTCCGCCGAGCCGACCGAGTCGAACCAGCCCAGGACAACCTTGTTCGGCCGGGGCCGCCGCAGCTCCGACACCACGTTCGTGTCGAGGAGATAGCTCAATCCAGGCTCACCGGACGGGCCAGATCCTGGGACCGATCGATGTCCGGCGGGTCGACGAGCGGCTCCGACCGGAGGAACGCCTTGAGGTCCGGCGCCCCAGCCTTCAGCCGCCGGTACTCCCGGATGTCGAGCACGACCGCAACCTCGTCACCATGCCGCGTCACGAACTGCGGCCCGTCCGTCTCTGCCGACCGCACCACCTCACTGAACCGCTGCTTCGCCTCCTGCAACTGCCACCGTCCACCCACCGCCCACCTCCATCTAGACAGTCTAGACAGAGCTGCCATCCGGACCGAGCGACAGCCGACGCCGGCAGCTGTGTCGGCCGGGTCCGCCGAGGGGAGCTCGGGGCTCCCCCCGGCGCGGCGAGGTCAGCTGCAGCCGGAGGTGCTGCCGCAGCCTTCGCAGACGTAGCAGGAGCCGGCGGGACGCATCTTGGTGCCGCAGGTGAAGCAGAGGGGGGCGTCGGCGACGGTGCCCTGCTGGAGTTCCAGCAGTTCGGTGGACGAGTGGGCCTCAGCGGCCGGCTTGTGCTCGACCGGGGCCGAGGTCCGCATCTCCTCGACGGAGGTGTCGTCCGAGGACGCACCGTACGAATCCGCGACCGTCGCGGCGCGCTCGGCGGCGGTGAAGATGCCGAGCTCGGCCCGCTGCTCGTACGGCAGGTAGTCCAGCGCCAGCCGCCGGAACAGGTAGTCCATCACCGAGGACGCGATCCGGATGTCCGGGTCGTCGGTCATGCCGGCCGGCTCGAAGCGCATGTTCACGAACTTCGAGACGTACGTCTCCAGCGGCACGCCGTACTGCAGGGCGATGGAGATGGCGATGGAGAACGCGTCCATCACGCCGGCCAGGGTCGAGCCCTGCTTGGACATCTTGACGAACAGCTCGCCGACGCCGTCGTCCGGGTACGACGAGGAGGTCGCGTAGCCCTCCGCGCCGGCCACGGAGAAGGAGACCGTCTGGGACGGGCGCTTCTTCGGCAGCCGCTTGCGGGTCGGCCGGTACTCGATCACCGGGGCCGCGGCCGACACCGAGGCGGTGGACGACGCGGTCGAGGCGGTCGACAGCGGCTGCCCGACCTTGCAGTTGTCCCGGTAGATCGCCAGCGCCTTGAGGCCGAGCTCCCAGCCGGACCGGTAGATCTCCTCGATCTCCTCGACCGTCGCGGTCTCCGGCATGTTCACGGTCTTCGAGATCGCGCCGGACATGAACGGCTGCACCGCCGCCATCATCCGCACGTGCCCCATCGGCGCGATCGCCCGTGCGCCCATCGCGCAGTCGAAGACCCCGTAGTGCTGCTCCTTGAGACCGGGCGCACCGACGACGTGCCCGTGCTCGGCGATGAACTCGACGATCGCCTCGACCTGCTCCTCCTGGTAGCCCAGGGAACGCAGCGCCCGCGGCACGGTCTGGTTGACGATCTGCATCGACCCGCCGCCGACCAGCTTCTTGAACTTGACCAGCGAGAAGTCCGGCTCGATGCCGGTCGTGTCGCAGTCCATCATGAAGCCGATCGTGCCGGTCGGGGCGAGCAGCGAGGCCTGCGCGTTGCGCCAGCCCTGCGCGTCGCCGACCGCGAGCCCGCGCTGCCACTCGGCCGCGGCCAGCCGCAGCAGGGCCGCGTCGTCGGCACCGACCGGGCGGACGGTGTCGCTGGCGGCGGCGTGCTTGCGCATGACCCGCTGGTGCGCGTCGGCGTTGCGGGCGTACCCCTCGTACGGGCCGACGACGCCGGCCAGCTCGGCCGACCGCCGGTACGCGGTGCCGGTCATCAGCGAGGAGATCGCCGCGGCCAGCGCCCGCCCGCCCTCGGAGTCGTACGCGTGCCCGGTCGCCATCAGCAGCGCGCCCAGGTTGGCGTAGCCGATGCCGAGCTGCCGGTAGGCCCGGGTGGTCTCGGCGATCGCCTCGGTCGGGAAGTCGGCGAAGGAGATCGAGATGTCCATCGCGGTGATGACGAACTCGACGGCCTTGGCGAACGTCGAACCGTCGAACGTGCCGTCCTCGCGCAGGAACTTCATGAGGTTCAGCGAGGCCAGGTTGCAGGAGGAGTTGTCCAGGCTCATGTACTCCGAGCACGGGTTGCTGGCGGTGATCCGGCCCGTCTCCGGGTTGGTGTGCCAGTCGTTGATCGTGTCGTCGTACTGGATGCCGGGGTCGGCGCACTCCCAGGCCGCCTGGGCCATGCTGCGGAACAGCTTTCGCGCGTCGACGGTCTCGAGCACCGAGTTGTCCATCCGGGCCCGCAGCCCGAACTCGCCGCCGTCGGCGACCGCGCGCATGAACTCGTCGGTGACCCGGACCGAGTTGTTGGCGTTCTGGTACTGGACCGAGGTGATGTCCTTGCCCCCGAGGTCCATGTCGAAGCCGGCGTCGCGCAGGACGCGGATCTTCTCCTCCTCGTTGCGCTTGGTCTCGATGAACTCCTCGATGTCGGGGTGGTCGACGTCGAGGACGACCATCTTGGCCGCCCGCCGGGTGGCGCCGCCGGACTTGATCGTCCCGGCGCTGGCGTCCGCGCCGCGCATGAAGCTGACCGGCCCGGAGGCGGTGCCGCCGCTGGAGAGCAGCTCCTTCGACGACCGGATCCGGGACAGGTTGAGACCGGCGCCGGAGCCGCCCTTGAAGATCAGCCCCTCCTCCCGGTACCAGTTCAGGATCGAGTCCATCGTGTCGTCGACGGCGAGGATGAAGCAGGCGCTGACCTGCTGCGGGGCGGGCGTGCCGACGTTGAACCAGACCGGCGAGTTGAACGCGAAGACCTGGTGGACCAGCATCCAGGCCAGCTCGTGCTCGAAGACCTCGGCGTCCTCGGCGGTGGCGAAGTAGCCGTACTTCTCCCCGGCCTTGCGGTAGGTCGTGACGACCCGCTCGACCAGCTGCTTGAGGCTGGACTCGCGGGTGTCGCTGCCGGGCGCGCCGCGGAAGTACTTCGAGGTGACGATGTTGGTCGCGTTGATCGACCAGAAGTCCGGGAACTCGACCCCGCGCTGCTCGAAGTTGACCGAGCCGTCCCGCCAGTTGGTCATCACCACGTCACGCCGCTGCCACGTGACCTCGTCGTACGGATGCACGCCGGGGGTGGTGTAGACCCGCTCGACGTGCAGCCCACCCTGGCGCGCCCCGCGCTGGGTGTCGACGGTCTCCGTCATGATCTGGTCCCCTTCGTGGCTGTCGATGTCCCGCGGTGCCCCCGTGGCGGTCGCGGTGGTTGTCGTCGTGCCGTGCGTGGTGCTGTGCGTCATGGCGGCCTGGCGGTCGCGGCGGCGGCTCACGGAGCCGGCTCCAGCTCGCGGACCGCTTGTGTGGTCAGCTCCGGCGCTGGCGCCGGGACCGGCCGGTCGGGATCGCGCAGGGCGCGGATCTCGGCCTCGAAGTCCTCGATGCTGGTGAACGCCCGGTACACGCTGGCGAAGCGGAGGTAGGCGACCTCGTCCAGCTGCCGCAGCGGCCCGAGGATGGCCAGGCCGACCTCGTGGCTGGGGATCTCGGCGCAGCCGGTGGCCCGGACCGCCTCCTCGACCTGTTGGGCCAGCAGCGCGAGCTGGTCGTCGCCGACCGGCCGGCCCTGGCAGGCCCGCCGTACGCCGGTGATGACCTTGTCCCGGCCGAACGGCTCGGTGACCCCGCTGCGCTTGATCACCGCGAGGGTGGCCTCCTCGACCGTCGTGAACCGCCGGCTGCACGCCTGGCAGGACCGGCGACGCCGGATGACCTGGCCCTCGTCGACCTCGCGCGAGTCGACGACCCGCGAGTCGGCGTGGCGGCAATACGGACAGCGCACCGGTCCCTCTCCCCTGCTGCTGTGGATGACTCTGGGGATTCCCCTGTGGGTAACAACCCCAACCTGTGGAAAATTACATCCCTGTAAGTACTAGATGTAGTGGGAGAAGGTAGGCCGACACCCAGGGCGGCGCAAGCACCGACCGGCGTGTCCCGAGGGTCAGCCGGGCGTGTGCGCGGGGCCTCGCCAGTCCCGTGACACAGCGCTGCCCCCGATGCGTTATCGGTGTCGAGTCCGATACGTACCGACCGGACGCCGAGGCTCCGAGGAGGTGCGCAACAGACCCTCTGGCCCGGGGCCTGGGCGGCGGTCGGCCGGTCGGCCCGCAGCAGCGTGTCCGAGCACGACCAGCTGCTCGGCCTCCGGCAGGCCGGTCCGCTCGGGCCGGGGGTCGTCGCCCGGCCGGCCCATCAGCTCGGCCGCGGTCCGGACGGCCGTCGCGGCCTGCTCGGGCCGGCCCAGCCGGTCGTTGGCCTTCGCGATGTTGTTCGGCAACATCGCCTCGCCGCAGCGGTCGCCCCGCTGCCGCTTGAGGCCGGCCGCGATCTCGTAGTCGGCGATCGCCGCAGAGCCTGGCCCGAGCGGCTGCCGCGCTCAGGACGGCGTGGTCAGGGAGCGCGCAGCAGGAGGGTCTGGCCGGCTCGCACGTCGGTGCCGGGCAGCTGGTTGAGCTCGCGGATCGAATCGACCACCGTCCGCGGGTCGCGCTGCGGGGCCACCCGCTCGGCGATGCTCCAGAGCGTCTCCCCCGGCGCGACCACGACCTGGGTCGGCGCGGACGCCGGGACCGGCGGCCCGGACAGCGACCCCACCCGGGACGTCACCCCGACGACCGCGAGCACGGCGATGAGCAGGATCGCCGCGGTCGCGGCCAGCCGGCCGCGCCGGGTCAGCCGCAGCCGGCCCCCCGCGGGCCGGACCACCCGCGCGCCGGCCGGGTGCAGCGGAACGGGACCGGCCGGGCGGTGCACCCGGCCGGTCCCCGGCTCCGGCGCGATGTCCGGCTGCAGCTCGGGCTCCGGCACGAGGGTCAGCGGCCGCCGGGGCTCGACCAGCGCAAGGACCTCGGCCGGCGTCCGGGCCGACACCGGCATCCGGGCCGAGGCCGGCGTCCGGGCCGAGGACGGCGTCCGGGCCGAGGACGCACGGACGGTGGCCACGCGGGCCAGGCGGGCCGCGGACGGCGTGCGGCCGGTGGCACGCACGCGACGGCGCAGCTCCGCACGACGGGCGACGAGCACCGGCGGCAGCTCCGGGGCGACGGTCATCGCGAGTCCTCCCTGTCCAACCACGTCGACATCTCTCGAACACAGGTTCGATCGAACCTCTGTGCGACTTTGTACACCGGGGGTCCGACAGAATCGAGACTTACCGGCGTGTCGTTCGAACAGATGTTTGATAACTGTCGGTGCCGGTCGCTAACTTGACGATCACGAACACCGAGCACGGGCCCGCAGCGCTGGGGCCCCGGCGTTCGCGCCACGCGGGCGCGGCGAGGAGGAGAGGTCATGGCGGCAGGGTCGGGCGACAGGAGACGCGCGAGCGGTGGATCGCGGGGGCAGGCGCCGCCGGGGACGCCGGAGCCGGCGGTGGTGCGCGACTTCCCCGACAGCGCGGTCGACTCCACCGGGCTGACCCAGCGCCAGCGCCGGATCCTGGAGGTCATCCGGGAGGCCGTGGCCAAGCAGGGCTACCCGCCCAGCGTCCGGGAGATCGGCCAGGCGGTCGGGCTCACCTCGACCTCCAGCGTCGCCCACCAGCTGACCACGCTGGAGCGCAAGGGCTACATCCGGCGCGACCCCAATCGGCCCCGGGCCGTGGACGTGCGGCCGCCGGAGAGCGTGTCGGCGCCGCGGGCGCCGGTGCCGGACGAGGAGGCGGACCGCTTCGCCCACCCCGCCCCGACGTACGTGCCGGTGGTCGGCCGGATCGCCGCCGGCGGCCCGGTCCTGGCCGAGCAGTACGTGGAGGACGTCTTCCCGCTCCCCCGCGAGCTGGTCGGCGAGGGCACGCTGTTCCTGTTGCGGGTCGTCGGTGACTCGATGATCGACGCGGCGATCGCGGACGGCGACTGGGTCGTGGTGCGCCAGCAGCCGGTGGCCGACAACGGCGACATCGTCGCGGCGATGATCGACGGCGAGGCGACCGTGAAGACCTACCGGCGACGCGACGGGCACGTGTGGCTGCTGCCGCACAACCCGGCGTACGCGCCGATTCCCGGGGATGACGCGACCGTGCTCGGCCGCGTCGTGACGGTTCTGCGGAAGGTCTGACCCTCAGCCCCGCCGCCGGGCCACCAGGTAGGAGATGACGGCGCCGAGCAGTATGACGGCGCCGACCGGCAGCACCAGTGTCCGCACCCACTCGGCGACGTCGAGACCCGGCCCGGGGTCCGCGTCGGCGGGCTGCGGCGCGGGGGTCGTGGTCGCGGGCGCGGCGACCGCGTCCCCGAGCGGGATCTCGTGCACCGGGCCCGGGATCTTCTCGGTGCTCGTCAGCAGCGACCGCCCGTCGGCGCTGAACGTGACCCCCTCGCCCTGCGCGGTCGGCGGGAGCGGGATCCGGCGCCGGTCCCCGCCGGACAGCGCCGCCGCGACGTCGCCGTCCGGCGCCGCCCAGACGTACGCGTCGGTGTACGTGCGCAGCACCACCGTCCGCCCGTCCGGCGACACCGCGCCGCCGGTCACCAGGACCTGACCGGCCGTCCCGACCGGACCGCCGGCCGTGCCGGTCGGCAGCAGGCCGATCGAGGCGACCCGGCGCAGCGCGGTCGGCCGGGACCCCGACAGCGGGCCGACCGGGGTGTAGACGTTCGAGGTCAGCGGCTCCTTGGTCGCGATGAGGAACTGTCCCGACGGGGTCAGCAGGATCGCCTCGGCGTCGTGCGGCCCGTCCGGGTACGTGAGCCGGAACAGCGCCGCCGACCCGTCCGGCCGGATCCGCTCCAGCGCCACGGTCGAGCGGTTCAGCGAGTTGTCGCCGGTGTCGGCCAGCCAGAGCGTCCCGTCCGAGGCCCGGGCCAGGTCCTCCACGTCGTACGGGTCGATGCCGGCCTGGATCAGGCGGACCACCCGGCAGGACCGGTCCAGCTCGAAGACCTGCAGCCGGCTGCCGCCGTCGTTGATCGTCCAGAGCCGGTCCGCGGTCGCGGCCAGCCCGCTGGACTCGGTGATGCGGGGATCCCGGATCGTGCAGAGCGTCCGGACCGAATCAGCCCGCGCCGGGCCCGGCCCCGACAGAAGAAAGAGCACCACCAGCACGATCAGCAGCCGGCCCCCGTCGCGCACGCCGCCAGTGTCCCAACGCGAGCCGCTCCGTCTGCAGCAGGACCGTGCACAGCGCGACCGCGGCGACCAGGTCGGTGGCCCAGTGGTAGTCGCGCAGCACCATCCCGACCATCACCATCAGCGGCCCGAGCCAGCTCAGCAGCCAGGCGACCGACCGGGATACCGCGTACTGCGGGTAGTCGGCGACAACCGCGTACAGGCCGCCCCAGAGGATGACGGAGGTCGCGGTGTGCCCGGACGGATACGACCGGAACATCTCCGGGCCGTGCACCCCGGACGGCGCGGTCCGCCCGATGCCGTACTTGAAGGCGAGCACGACCGCGGCCGCCGCGGCGGCCAGTACGGCGATCCGCACCAGCGGCATGATCGTGCGGGCGCGCAGGCAGATCCAGCCGACCGCGATCAGCACGATCACGCCGACGACCTCGCGGTCGCCGAAGTTGACCATCTGGTCGGCCTTGAACTGCCAGGGCCGCTTCCAGCCCTTGCCGGGGATCCCGGTCGAGCGGGCCCACTCCGACACGGCGTGGTCGAGATGGGTCAGCGGCCCCCCGGCCAGTACGTCAACGGTGATCAGTACGTAGACGACGAGCGCCGCGAGAAGCAGCCTCGGTGACCCGCCCGGAGCCCCCCGCGGGCGGGCCGTCACCCGCTCGCGACCGCGTACGCCGACAAGGCCCCGGCCAGGTCCCCGGACACCCGCGCGGCCAGCAGGGTGCCGTCGCCGGTGTGCTCCTCGGCCAGCACCTCGCCGGTGGAGTGCACCCGGGAGACCAGGTCGCCGCGCTCGTACGGGACGAGCACGTGGACCTCGACCGACGGCCGCGGCAGCCGGGCCTCGATCGCATCCGTCAGCTGCTCCAGCCCGCGCCCGGTCCGGGCCGAGACGAACACCGCGTCCGGCGCGACCCGCCGCAGCCGGGTCAGCGTGTCCTCGTCGGCCGTGTCGATCTTGTTGATCACCAGCAGCTCGGGCACGTGCAGGGCGTCGATCTCGCCCAGCACCTCCCGGACCGCGGAGATCTGGCCCTCCGGGTCGGCGTCGGAGCCGTCGACCACGTGCAGGACCAGGTCGGAGTCGGCGACCTCCTCCAGCGTCGAGCGGAACGCCTCGACCAGCTGGTGCGGCAGGTGCCGGACGAAGCCGACCGTGTCGGCGATGGTGAACTCGCGCCCGTCCGGGGTCTGGGAGCGGCGCACGGTCGGGTCCAGGGTCGCGAACAACGCGTCCTCGACCAGCACGCCCGCCCCGGTCAGCCGGTTGAGCAGCGAGGACTTGCCGGCGTTGGTGTAGCCGGCGAGCACCACCGAGGGCGTCTCGTGCCGGACCCGCTCCTGCCGCTGGACCGCCCGGGTGGCGCCCAGGTCGCCGAGCTGGCGGCGCAGCTTCGCGATCTTGGTGTTGATCCGGCGCCGGTCGGTCTCGATCTTGGTCTCACCGGGGCCGCGGGTGCCGATGCCGCCACCGCCGGCGACGCGACCGCCGGCCTGCCGGGACATCGACTCACCCCAGCCCCGCAGCCGCGGCAGCATGTACTGCAGCTGGGCCAGCTCGACCTGGGCCTTGCCCTCCCGGCTGCTCGCGTGCTGGGCGAAGATGTCGAGGATCAGCGCGGTCCGGTCGATGACCTTGACCTTGACGATCTCCTCCAGCTTGCGCAGCTGGCCGGGGGTGAGCTCGCCGTCGCAGACGACCGTGTCGGCGCCGGTGGAGACCACGATGTCGCGGACCTCCTTGGCCTTGCCCGAGCCCAGGTACGTCGCCGGGTCCGGCCGGTCCCGCCGCTGCTGGACGCCGTCGAGCACCTGCGAGCCGGCCGTCTCGGCCAGCCGCGCCAGCTCGGCCAGCGAGTTCTCGGCCTCGGCCGCGGTGCCGGTGGTCCAGACGCCGACGAGCACCACCCGCTCCAGCCGGAGCTGCCGGTACTCGACCTCGGTGACATCCTCGAGCTCGGTCGCCAGCCCGGGCACGCGGCGCAGCGCCTGGCGGTCCTCGAGGTCGAAGGACTCGACGTCGATGTCCTCGAACGGCTCGGCGTTGGAGGACTCGGGACGGGGCGTGGGATCGGACAGTGGTTGCGTCATCGTCCTCCGATGGTGGCACGGTCCGGGCGGACCGGCACCGTTTTTACACCGGGCGGTCGTCGCGGTGCAGTCCGAGGAACAGTGACCAGGGCTCGCCGTCGGAGCCGCGCAACCGGAACTCCTCGATCAGCTCGTACAGGCGGCGGGTCAGCTCCTCGTGCTCGGCCGGGGTCAGGCGCAGGCCCATCCGGGTGCTGTCGACGTTCTCGACGCCGACCCGCTGCACGTCCTCCAGGAACGCCTGCACCAGCGTCCCGGTCCGGACCATCCTGTCGTCCTGGTCGGCGACGTCGAGGGTCCAGGACTTGCCGGTCGCCCGGTACGGCACCTCGCGGGCGCCGCGGGCCCCGCGCCGCTCCGGCTCGGCGGTGAGGAAGCCGGTCCGCACCAGGGTCCGGACGTGGTGCAGGACGCTGGCCGGGTCCCGGTCGAGCCGGGCGGCGATCTCCTTGTTGGTCAGCGAGACGTCCAGGCACAGGCGGAGGATCCGCAGCCGCAGCGACGAGGCCAGCGCCCGCGCCTCGTCCTCGGTCGCGGCCCGCCGCTCGGTCGTCACCGCGTCAGCATAAGTGATTGACAAACCTCAATCACTGCCGCACGCTACCGACCGTGCAGACCACGCTGATCCGCCACGCCGACTTCCGCCGGCTGTGGGCGGCCGACGCGCTCAGCCAGGGCGGCACCCAGATCACGGTCATCGCGCTGCCGCTGCTGCTGATCAAGGTGCTGGACGCCGGGCCGTTCGAGGTCGGGTTGCTGACCACGTGCGAGTTCCTGGCGTTCCTCGTCATCGGGCTGCCGGCCGGCGTCTGGGTCGACCGGATGCGGCGGCGCAACGTGCTCATGGTCGCCGACCTGGTCCGCGGCCTGCTGTTCGGCTCGCTGCCGCTGGCCTGGGCCCTGGACGTGCTCACCCTCCCCCAGGTGTACGCGGTGGCCCTGCTGGGCGGGGTCTGCACGGTGTTCTTCGACGTCGCGTACCAGTCGTACCTGCCGCACCTGGTCGGGCGGGACAACCTGGTCGAGGGCAACGCCAAGCTGCAGGGCACCCAGTCGGTCGCCCAGGTCGCCGGTCCGACCGTCGGCGGGCTGCTCGTGCAGGCCGTCACCGCGCCGTACGCGATCCTGGTCGACGCGCTGTCCTTCCTCTGGTCCGCGGCCTGGATCACCTCGATCCGGTCCCGCGAGGCCCACCCCGAGCGGGCGCCGGACCGGCACCTCGGCCGGGAGATGAAGGAGGGGCTGAGCTTCGTGCTCGGCCACCCGCTGCTGCGGGCGATCACCGCCTGCACCGGGACAGCCAACCTGTTCACGAACGTGTCGATGACCGTGTTCGTGGTGCTGCTGGCCGACGCCGGGCAGCTGAACCTCTCGGCCGGCACGATCGGGCTGCTGTTCAGCGCGGCCGCGGTCGGCGGGCTGGTCGGCGCGCTGGTCGCCCGGCGGTTCGCGGAGCTGGTCGGGCAGGGGCCGGCGCTGTGGATGTCGATCGCGCTGCAGGCGCCGACGATGCTGGCCCAGCCGTTCGTGCAGCGGGGCTGGCTGCTGGTGCTGGTCGCCGCGCTCTCGGTGGTGTCCGGGATGACCGTGGTCGTCTACAACGTGACGCAGGTGTCGTTCCGGCAGCTGCTCTGCCCGGAGCGGCTGCTCGGCCGGATGAACGCGACGATCCGGTTCGCGGTGTGGGGCACGATCCCGATCGGCGCGCTGATCGGCGGCATCCTCGGCTCGACGATCGGGCTGCGGCCGACGCTCTGGGTCGCGGTCGCCGGATCCGCGCTGGCGGTACTGCCGGTCTTCTTCTCGCCGCTGCGGACCATGCGCGAGCTGCCCACCGAGTACGTCCCCGCCGGCGCGGCCGTCCCGGGCGGCCCCGTCGAGGTGGTGCCCGCAGCGGTGCCGGCGCAGGGGGTGCCGGCGGCTGGCGTCGCGGGCGAGCCCGGGAATGGGGCACCATAGCCAGCCGTGGGACGGCACCAGGCACCTGATGCGACGGGGATGCACCCCGATGTCGCGTCCGTACCGTCCCCGTCACCGGAACCGCCGGGCGAGTGGACCGACCCGTCCGCGACACCGCTGACCCCACCGACCTACCGGCTCCCCACCCCGGCGCCCGCTCCGGACCCGGATCCGACGCCCGCCCCGGGTTCCACGCCCGCCCCGGCCCCGATGCCTACCCCGGCGCCCGGGCCTGCTCCTACGCCCAGACCCGCTTCGGGCCCGACGCCGACGCCCTCCCCGGCGCCGCGCCCGATGCCCTCCCCGGGCCCGGCGCCTGCTCCGCGGCCGGGCCCGACGCCCGCACCGGCGCCCGCTCCGCCGCCCGGGCCCACGCCGGCACCTTCCCCGCCGGCACCGACGCGGCCCCCGGTGCCGTCGCCGGCACCGGTGCCGTCTCCCCCGCCCGCGCCGTCGCCGACGCCCGCACCGTCCCCGCCGCCGGCGTCCGGCGTGTTCCCGCGGGTCGCGCGGGGCGGGGATCCGGACGCGACGACTGTGCTGCCGCCGCTGCCGGTCGGCGCGACCCGGGCCGACCTCTGGCCCAGCCGCACGAACGGCGCGGCGCCGAACGCGGCCCCGACTCGGGCGAACGGCGCGGCGCCGAACCCGACTCGGGCGAACGGCGCGGCGCCGAAGGACGCGCCGCCGGTGTTCCCGATGGTCGGCCCCGTCATCGGGACCCCGGTGCCCCCACCTCTGTTCGGCGGTCCGCAGCCCTCCGCCGACGGCGGGGAGGAGCCGTTCCACCAGGAGTACAGCACCGGGATGTTCAGCCGGGTGCTGCTCACCGGCCTCGGCGGCTCGGCCGAGCCGGACCCGCCGCCGACGCCTGCCCCGCCCGCGCCGCCGACCAGGCGGGAGCGCGTCGCCGCCACGATCCGCCGGCTCGCGGCCCGCGTCGGCGCCCTGCGCGGCGACGAGAAGACCGCGATGCTCGCCGTCGGCGCGGTCGTCCTGGTCGTACTGGTGATGCTGGCGATCCTCGTCGTGGTGATCCGGCTGGCCGGCGGCCACGACGACCCGGCGCCCGCCCCGGCCGCCGCGCCGATCGCGAGCGTGACCCCGGCGGCGTCCGCGAGCACGACCCCGGACCCGGACGCGACCCCGACCGACAGCCCGACCGGCAGCCCGCTGCCCCCGTCCGGCGGCACGTTCGCCTCGCGGCACTCGGGCCTGTGCCTGGCCGCCCCTCAGGGCCGTACGGACCCGGGCGCGCAGCTGGTCCAGCGCACCTGCGGGACCGACTTCGGCACCGGCTTCCTGCTCGTCGGCAAGGACCAGCCCGGGACGTACGAGCTGGTGAGCTCGGCGACGAGCCTGTGCGCGGACGTGCTCAACGCCTCCGTGGACGACGGCGCGCCGGTGGACCAGTGGGACTGCAACGGCGGCGCGAACCAGACCTTCGTGCTGCGCCCGCTGCTGGACACCGCGGGCGCGGACACCGGCTACGTGCAGATCATCGCCGCGCACAGCGGCAAGTGCCTGGACGTCACCGCGATCTCGGCCGACCAGAACGCGCTCATCCAGCAGTACACCTGCCGCGACCCGGCGGCCGAGATCGACCCCGCGGCCGGCAACCAGAGCTGGCGCTTCAGCGGCAACTGAGCGCCACCCGGCCGACCGGGATCAGCACCGGCCAGGCCGGACCGGCCCCGGCGGCCGGCGCCGCCCGGCCGCGGCGGCCAGGCGGTTCAGCGGCGACCGAGCGCGGCCAGGTCGACCTCGCCGGAGGCGACGAGCACCGCGGGTCCGGACAGCAGGACCGGCCCCGCCGACAACCAGGTGACCGACAGCCGCCCGCCCGGCACGTCCACCGTCCAGGGCTCGTCCAGCCCGGCCCCGTCGGACCAGGCGACCGCGGCCACGACGGCCGCGCAGACCCCGGTGCCGCAGGACCGGGTCTCCCCCACCCCGCGCTCGTGCACCCGCAGCGCCAGCGAGCGCGGTCCGCGCCGGACGACCCACTCGACGTTCTGCCCGTCCGGCAGCGGGGGCCGTACGTCGGGAGCGTGGCTCAGGTCGAGTGCGTCCAGCGCGGCCAGGTCGGGCAGCTCGACGACCACGTGCGGGTTGCCCATGCTGATCGCGGTGCCGGGCAGCCCGCCCACGACCGGCGAGGCGGTCAGCGCCACCGGCTCGCCCATCTCCGCGGTCACGTCGCCCTCGGCCGGCACCTGCACGGTCCGCACGCCCGCCCGGGTCCCGATCGGCAGCGCGCCCGGCTCGGCCAGCCCCGCGGTCACCAGGTAGCGGGCGAACACCCGGATCCCGTTGCCGCACATCTCCGCGATCGAGCCGTCGGCGTTCCAGTAGTCCATGACGAAGCCGCCGTCGCCGCGCTCGACCCGCAGCACGCCGTCCGCACCCAGGCCGGTCCGCCGGTCGCAGAGCGCCCGGACCGTCTCCGGGTCCAGCGGCGGCGCGTCCGGGAGCACGACGAAGTCGTTCTCGGTGCCGTGCCCCTTCACGAACATCACCGGACGAGGGTACGAGCCTCCGCCAGCAGGTCGACGCCGGCGCCGTCCAGCCAGTGCACCCGCGGGTCGCGGCGGAACCAGGACCGCTGCCGCCGGACGAACCGGCGGGTGGCCCGGACGGTCTCGGCCTTGGCCGCGGGCGTGTCGCCGAGCGTGAGCACCTGCTGGTAGCCCAGCGCCCGGCTCGCGGTCGGCCCGTCCCGCAGCCCGGACGCCGCCAACGCCGCGACCTCGGCCACCAGCCCGGCCGCCCACATGCGCTCGACCCGGGCCTCGACCCGCTCGTCCAGGTCGGCCCGGTCCAGTCCGATCTGGACGGTGTCGAAGTGCTCGGCCGGCGCCGGCAGCGTCGCGGTGAACGGCCGGCCGGTCAGCTCGAGGACCTCCAGCGCCCGCACCAGCCGGCGGCCGTTGGAGGGCAGGATTCCCTGCGCCGCAACGGGGTCCACCTCGGACAGTCGCGTGTGGAGGGCGGCCGGGCCGTCCGCGGCCAGCTCGGCCTCCAGCCGGGCCCGCAGCGCCGGGTCGGTGCCGGGGAACTCGAGCTGGTCGACGACGGCGCGGACGTAGAGGCCGGAACCGCCGACCAGGAACGGGATCCGGCCGCGGCCGAGCACGTCCTCGACCGCGGCCCGGGCCAGCTTCTGGTAGTCGGCCACGCTGGCCCGCTCGGTGACGTCCCAGACGTCGAGCAGGTGGTGCGGGACCCCGCGCCGCTCGGCCGCGGTCGGCTTGGCCGTGCCGACGTCCATGCCGCGGTAGAGCTGCATCGAGTCGGCGTTGACGACCTCGCCGCCGAGCCGCTCGGCCAGCTCGACCGCGAGCGCCGACTTGCCGGTCGCGGTCGGGCCGACGAGCGCGACGAGCCGGCTCACCGGGCCGTCCAGACCGCGACCACGTACGCCACCCCGTACGGCGCGGACTCGTGCAGCAGCTCGCCCTCGTACGAGCCGGTCGCGGCCTGCCCGGCCACCCGCCAGGCCCGGACGCCGGCCGCGAGCAGCTCCGTACCCAGGACCGGGTCGAGTGCGGCCAGCGCGGGCCCGTCGGCGGTCCGCAGCGCCGCCGCGACCGATTCGTCGAAGCCGACCGCGCGCGGGTCGACGTACCCGGGCGCGGCCTCGGTCCGGCGGGCCGACCCGTCGCCCATCACGAGCAGCGCGCGCCGCCGGCCGGCCCCGTCCAGACCGGCGCCGATCTCGGCCGGGTCGGCGTCCGGCCCGACCATGATCCCCAGCGCCGGGACCGTGGTCCCGGTCAGCAACCAGGCACCGAGCGTGAGCCCGAGCGGCAGCCGGACGCCGTGCCGGGCCGGGACGCCGGAGAGGTCGGCGCCGGGCAGGGCGGCGGAGAGCGGCACGCCGTAGCCGGCCAGGGAGCCGGTCGTCCCCGGCGGAAACCGGCTGGTCACCGGGCCCGTTGCGAGCACGACGACCTCGTCCGGCCCGGTTGCCAGCAGCCGTCCCACGGCGTCCCGGCAGGCGGTCCGCAGCGGGTCCAGCTCGGTCGCCGCCCCGGCGGCCACCGCCGGCACCAGCAGCGGCGGCGAGGGACAGAACGCGATGGCGGGAAGCACTCCGGGAGAGTAGGACGACCGGTTTGTAGCAGAGGGGGTGCCGGGCGGACAGGCCGTACTGAGAGGATGCAGGGGCGCGACGCGCTAGGAGGAACGAGGGCAATGACTGCCAGCAACGAGTGGGGACGGGTCGACGCCGACGGCACGGTCTTCGTGACGACCGCCGAGGGCGAGCGGGCGGTCGGCTCCTGGCATGCGGGCTCCCCGGAGGACGGCCTGGCCCACTTCGCCCGCCGGTACGACGACCTGGACACCGAGATCGGCCTGCTGGAGAGCCGGCTGGGCTCCGGCGCCGGCGACCCGAAGGCGACCCTGGCTCAGGCCACCGCGCTGCACGCCTCGCTGGGCGAGGCCGCGGTCGTCGGTGATCTCGCCGCGCTGGACACCCGGCTGACCGCGCTGCTCGGCGCCGCCCAGGCCAAGCTGGAGCAGGCCGGGGTCGCCCGCGCGGCGGCCCGGGTGGCGGCGGCCGCGGCCAAGGAGAAGCTCGTCCTGGAGGCCGAGGAGCTGTCCCAGAGCTCCCAGTGGAAGGCCACCGGGGACCGGTTCCGGGCCGTCGTCGAGGAGTGGAAGGCGATCCGCGGGGTCGACCGGAAGGCCGACGAGCAGCTGTGGAAGCGGTTCGCGGCGGCCCGGGACGCGTTCACCCGCCGGCGCGGCAGCCACTTCGCCGCCCTGGACGAGCAGCGCGGCCTGGCCCGGACCCGCAAGGAGCAGCTGGTCGCCGAGGCCGAGGGCCTGTCCGGCTCGACCGACTGGGGCCCGACGGCGAACCGCCTCAAGGCCCTGATGACCGAGTGGAAGGCCGCCGGGCGGGCCTCGAAAGAGGCCGAGGAGCAGCTGTGGACCCGGTTCCGGGCCGCGCAGGACGCGTTCTTCGCCGCCCGGGCCGCGACCTTCAGCGAGCGCGACGCCGAGCAGCTGGAGAACCAGAAGGTCAAGGAAGCCCTGATCGGCGAGGCCGAGGCGCTCGACCCGGCCGCCGACCTCAAGGGCGCCCAGGCCCGGCTGCGGGAGATCCAGGAGCGGTACGACGCGGCCGGGCACGTGCCCCGGGACGCGATCCGGACCCTGGACAACCGGATGCGCGCGGCCGAGCAGCGGGTCCGGGAGGCCGGCGACGCCGAATGGAAGCGCGGCAAGGTCGACAGCAACCCGCTGCTGGACCAGCTCCGCGAGACCGTGGCCAAGGCCGAGACCCAGCTGAAGAAGGCCCAGGCCGGCGGCAACACGACCAAGATCGCCGAGGCCGAGGCGGCGGTCGCGGCCCGCCGCGAGTGGCTGACCGAGGCCGAGCGCTCCGTCCGCCGCTGACCCGGCTGGAGTCGTACCGGGTGCTGGCGGCCCGGATCCGGGCGCTCCCCCCGGCCGGCGGCCTGCCGACCCGGCTGGTGGCGGTCGACGGGCGCGGGGCGGCAGGAAAGACGACGTTCGCGGCCCGGCTGGCGACGGCGCTGGGGGGCGCGCCGGTCCTGCACACCGACGACGTGGTCGCCCGGGTCGGGCACCCGTGGTGGCCGGCGCTGGAGGCGGAGCTGGTGACCCGGCTCGGACCCGAGGTCCTCGTCATCGAGGGCGTGTCGGCGTCCCGGCGGGCGATCGCGGACCGGCTGGCGTACGCGATCTGGCTGCACGTGCCGGCCGGGCCGAGGCTCGCCCGCGGGATCGAGCGCGACGGGCCCGGAGCCGCCGCGGGCTGGGCCGGCTACGAGGCCGAGGAGAACGCCTTCTTCGCCGCCGACCCGGCCGCCGAGCGGGCCGACCTGGTCGTGTCCGGAGCGCCCGGCGGGCGCCACGATCCGGACACGCACTACCTCCGGCTGTCCTAGCCGCGGCCGACGAACGGCATCTTCGTGGCCATCACGGTCATCGTGGCGACGTTCGCGTCCAGCGGCAGGCTCGCCATGTAGACGACCGCCCGGGCGACGTCGGCGGCGTCCATCAGCGGCTCCGGCCGGACGCTGCCGTCGGCCTGGGTCGTGCCGGACGCGAACCCGCCGGCCAGTTCGGTCGCCGCGTTGCCGATGTCGAGCTGCCCGCAGGCGATGTCGTACGGGCGGCCGTCCAGCGCGGTCGACTTGGTCAGGCCGGTGATCGCGTGCTTCGTCGCGGTGTACGCGATCGACTGCGGCCGCGGCGTGTGGGCCGAGATCGAGCCGTTGTTGATGATCCGGCCGCCGCGCGGGTCCTGCCGCCGCATGATCCCGAACGCCTCCCGGGTGCAGAGGAAGGCGCCGGTGAGGTTCACCGCGACCACCGAGTTCCAGGTCGACAGCGCGTGCTCGTCCAGCTCGACCGGGCGGGCCGACCGGCCGGCGTTGTTGAACAGCAGGTCGACCCGGCCGTACCGGGCCACCGTGGTCCCGAACAGGGCCCGCACGCTCGCCTCGTCGGTCACGTCGGCGACGACCGGGTCGAGCCGCTCGTGCCCGGCCGCGACCGCCTCCAGCGTGTCCCGGTGGCGGCCGGCGACCACGACGGTCCAGCCGTCCGCGGCCAGCGCGTGGGCGCCGGCCGCGCCGATCCCGCTGCCCCCTCCGGTGACGACGGCGACACGGGACGGGGCGGTGGTCATGGGTCCTCCGATCGACCGGCAGCGGTGTCAATGATCCGCCGACGGCGAACGGGGCTTGACCCGGGCCGGTCCGGCGGGGCTACTTGGCGGCCATGAAGATCGGGGTGCTCGGCACCGGACCGGTGGGACAGGCGATCGCGACCCGGCTCGCGGAGCTCGGCCACGAGGTGACGATGGGCGCGCGGGACGCGGCCAACGAGAAGGCGGCCGCCTGGGCGGCGGAGCACGGCGGCGCCGCGGGCGACTTCCGGCAGGCCGCGGCCGGCGCCGAGCTGGTCGTCAACGCGACCGCCGGCAGCCACGCGGCCGCGGCGGTGGGTCAGGCCGACCCCGGTCCCGGCACGGTCCTGCTCGACGTGTCCAACGCGCTGGACGGCAACTTCCCGCCGGGCCTGACCGTCCCGCCCGGCGACAGCACGGCCGAGCAACTGCAGCGCGCGCACCCGCAGGCCCGTGTGGTCAAGGCGCTGAACACGATGAACTGCGAGGTGATGGTGCACCCGGAGCTGGTGCCCGCCCCGCACGAGGTGTTCGTGGCCGCCGACGACGACGCGGCCAAGGCGGCGGTCACCGCGCTGCTGCAGCAGTTCGGCTGGCCCGAGGGGTCGGTCCGGGACGTCGGCCCGCTCTCGTCCGCCCGTGGGCTGGAGGCCGGGGTGTTGTTCTGGGTCACGCTGCGGGTCGCGCTCGGGCACAACCACTTCAACTTCCACATCGCCGACGCTCAGAGCGGCAACGCGCCCTCGTCGTAGACGAGCCCGTCCGGGGTGATCCGGGCGCCGTCGGTCGGTCGGTGCGGGCTCAGCCGGCCGTCGTGCATCAGGTGCAGGACCGGTACGTCGCGCAGCAGCACGGTGGCGTCCGCGATCAACCGGCGATGGCAGCGCCACCAGACCGTCTCGCTGCACATCACCACGGTGCCGTCGCCTTCCGACAGCACCCGATCCAGTGCACCCCGGAACGGCGGCTGCCGCATCCAGGCCGCGTACCCGCGGAACATCGGCTCCCGCCAGACCACGTCCGGGGAGTCCGTCGGGGATTTCCGGAAGCCGCCGAGGTCGCGCTCCCACTCGTACGCGATGCCGGCCGACGGCAACCACTCGGCCAGCTCGGCCCGGGCGACGTGCGGGTGCCGCTTGCTGCCCGGCGCCGTTCGGACGTCGACCAGCAGCGTCACGCCGGCGCCCCGCAGCAGGCCGGTCAGCGACTCCTGGGAGGCGGTGCCGTGCCCGACGGTCAGCAGCGTCACTCGCCGGTGACGCCGTCGATCGCCTCCCGCAGCAGGTCGGCGTGCCCGTTGTGCCGCGCGTACTCCTCGATCATGTGCACGTAGACCCAGCGCAGCGAGATCGTCTCGCCGTGCTTGCCGACGAACGTCTCGCCCAGGTCGTGGCCCCGGACCGCCGCCTCGGCCGCCTCGACCTCGACCCGGTACGTCGCGAAGTCGGCCACCGGGTCGGCGTCCGGCGGCGGCAGGATGTCGGCGTCCCAGTCGGCCTCGCTGAAGAAGATCGGCGGCGCGTCCTCGCCCGCGAACCGGCGCCGGAACCAGCTGCGCTCGACGTCGGCCAGGTGCCGGACCAGGCCGAGCAGCGACAGCACGGTCGTCGGCAGCGGCCGGGCCGCGAGCTGCTCCGGGGTCAGCTCGGCGCACTTCCACAGCAGCGTCTCGCGGTGATACCGCAGGAAGCCCGCCAGGATGGTCCGCTCGTCGCCGAGATACGGCGGCTCGAACCGGTCGTCCGTCGGCGCGGTCACTCGCCCGTCACCCCGTCGATCGCCTCCCGGAGGAGATCGGCGTGGCCGTTGTGCCGCGCGTACTCCTCGATCAGGTGGATGTAGACCCAGCGCAGCGAGAACGTCCTGCCGCGCTTGTCGGTGTACTCGTGGTCCAGCGGGACGGCCGCGATCTCGGCCCGGATCCGGTCGACCTCGGCCCGGTAGCGGTCGAAGACCTCGGCCGCCGGCACGCTGTCGGTGGCGTCGAAGTCGTCGTTCGGCGCGGCCTCGGTGAAGTAGATCGGGCTGGCCTCGTACGGGAGGTGGTCGAAGAACCAGCCCCGCTCGACCTCGGTGATGTGCCGGACGAGCCCCAGCAGGCTCAGCGTCGAGGTCGGCACCGCTTTGGCGCGCAGCTGCTCGTCGGCCAGCCCGGCGCACTTCCAGAGCAGGGTCTCCCGGTGGAAGTCGAGGAAGCCGTCCAGCAGCAGCCGTTCGGGGCCGGTCTCGGCCGGCTCCGGCCGGGTGTCGGGTGGGACGGTCGCTGTCGTCATGACCCCAACCTAGCGACGGCGTCCGACAGAATTACCGGACGGTCGGCATCCCGAGGAGCACGCCGGGAGTGGTGGGGCGGCGGCCGGCCTCGGACGCGTCGCCGGCCGCAGTGCGCCGGTGCGACAGCGGCGGCCCGTCCGCGACCAGGTGGTGCGGGGCCCCGTACGTCACCGTGGTGGTCACCACGTCGCCCGGCCGGACCGCGGTCACGTCGCAGGCGAAATGCACCAGCCGCCCGTCCCGGGCCCGTCCCGACCGCCGCCCGGTCGCCGCGTCCTTTCGGCCCTCGCCCTCGGCCGCCAGCACCTCGACCGTGGACCCGACCAGCGCCCGGTTCGCGGCCAGCGAGGCCTCGTCCTGCACGGCGACCAGCCGCTCGTACCGCTCCTGGACCACCTCGTGCGGGATCTGGTCGGGCAGCGTGGCGGCCGGCGTCCCGGGGCGGGGCGAGTACTGGAAGGTGAACGCGCCGGCGAAGGAGGCCCCGGCCACCAGGTCCAGGGTGTCCTGGAAGTCGGCCTCGGTCTCGCCCGGGAAGCCGACGATGATGTCGGTGGTGATGGCCGCGTCCGGCATCGCGTCCCGGACCCGGGCCAGGATGCCGAGGTAGCGCTCCCGCCGGTACGAGCGGCGCATCGCCCGCAGCACCGCGTCCGAGCCGGACTGCAGCGGCATGTGCAGCGAGTGGCAGACCGCCGGCGTCTCGGCCATCGCGGCGATCACGTCGTCGGTGAAGTCGCGCGGGTGCGGCGAGGTGAACCGGAGCCGGTCCAGCCCGTCGATGGCGCCGGCCGCCCGCAGCAGCTTGCCAAAGGCGTACCGGTCGCCGAACTCGCGGCCGTAGGAGTTCACGTTCTGCCCGAGCAGTGTCACTTCCAGCACGCCGGACTCGACGAGCGAGCTGATTTCGGCGAGGACATCGGTCGGCGGGTGCCTGGCACAGAAGGACCAGGGCACCATCGTCGAGCGGGCTCCGTGGGTCGACGTCGTGTTCGGGACGCACAACATCGGCTCGCTTCCGGTGCTGCTCGAGCGCGCCCGCGTCGAGCAGGAGGCCCAGGTCGAGATCGCCGAGTCGCTGGAGACGTTCCCCTCAGTGCTGCCGTCCCGGCGCGAGTCCGCGTACTCGGCCTGGGTGTCGATCTCGGTCGGCTGCGACAACACCTGCACCTTCTGCATCGTCCCGTCGCTGCGCGGCACGGAGAAGGACCGCCGCCCCGGTGACATCCTGACCGAG
>DASYKU010000017.1 GCA_035995165.1 Mycobacteriales bacterium | reverse complement strand
CACCACGGTGCTCGACGGCGCCGACCCGGCGCTCTCCGGACCGGCCGGGACCGCCGGCGCCCGCGCCATCGGGACGCTGCTGGTGACCGGCGATGCCTCGACGGCGCTCGCCGGAGCGGGGGAGCGCCCCGGGGTGCGCTGGGCGTGGAGCGAGCTCGACGGCCCGGGCAGGCTGCTGCTGGCCGTCGGCGACCCCGGCCCGGTCACCGCGCTCCTCGACGCCGCGACTCCTGATCAGTCCGGCACGGTCGCTCAGCCGGGCAGCTGGAAGCCGTAGACGTGGTCGAGACGCAGGGTCAGCAGCACCCGCTGGTCGGCGACCATCGCCGCGCGGTAGTCGTCCCAGTCCGGGTGCTCACCGGCGATCGAGCGGTAGTAGTTCACCAGCGGCTCCATCGCGTCCGGCAGCGAGATGACCCGAACCGGCCCCTCGACCTGCACCCACTGCCCGAAGAACCGGTCGGTGAACCCGCAGAAGGCCCCGTACGGCCGGGCCCGCAGACTCTTGACCTTGTACGCGGTCTCCCGGCTGCTGATGACGACCTGCCCGTTCTCGTCGACGGTGGCGTCCACCGGCGACAGCTGGGCCTTGCCGTCCGCCCGCGTCACCGACAGCACCCCGTGATGGTGCTGCCGCAGGAACTCCAGGGCCTCGGGTACGTCCACGAACGATCCTCTCGCTGGTTGTCGGTCAGTCCTCGGCCGCGTCGGCACCGACCGGCACGGAGACCGGCTCGGCCAGCGCGGCCCACGGGGCCTGCTCGGCGGAGGCGGCCTGCCCGGCCGGGCAGTGCCGCCGGAAGTCGCACCAGCCGCACTGCCGCCCGGTGATCGGCGGGTACGCCGTGTCGACGTCCGCCCCGGCAGTGACCGCGGCGGCCGCGTTCTCGATGTCGTCGGCGGTGTCGGTGGCCCGGCCGATGTGCCGGGCCAGGGTGGCGTCGGTGTGCTCCCAGGCGGCGACCCGGCCGGTCGGCAGGTGATGCAGCTCGACCCGGTGACAGGGCCGGCGCAGCGTCCGGGCGGCGGCCAGCGCGTACACCGCCAGGGCGAGGGAGCCACGGGCGTCGTCGGTGTCCGGGACCCAGCGGCCGGTCTTGTAGTCGACGATGACCAGCTCGTCCTCGCGGGCGTCGATCCGGTCGACCCGGCCCGAGAGCGCCAGCCGGTCGGTCCGCACCGCGACACCGCGCTCGACCCCGACCGGCTCGTCGGCCGGGTCCAGCGTAGCCACGTACGTCTCGGCCCAGTCCCGGGCCCGGGCGCGCCAGGCCGCGGACTGCTCGGCGTCGGCGAACCCGTCGGAGATCCAGGCTCCGTCCACCAGGCGCCCGGCCGCGACCGGGGTCCGCCGCTCGTACGGCAGCAGCCACCAGTCCCGCAGCGCGTTGTGCACGGCCGCGCCGACGGAGTTGTGCGCCCACGGCGCACCCTTGGGCGGGGTCGGCCGGACCAGGTAGGTGAACCGGTAGCGGCGCGGGCAGGAGGTGAAGGCGCCCAGCCGGGACGGCGTCGCGGCGAACAGCCGGCGCGGCATCCCCTCGAAGCCGAGCTGTTCGGCTGCCACGGCTACCAGCTGCCTCCGCCCGAGTCGCCGCCGCCGCCACCCCAGTCGCCGCCGCCACCGCCGCCACCCCAGTCGCCGCCGCCACCGGTCCAGCCGGAGCCGCCACCGCCCCAGTCGCCGCCGCCGAACCCGCCGCCGTTGGCGCCGGAGTCCTGGGCGTTGTCCTGGCCGGCCTCGTAGCCCTGGTCGTAGCCGGTGCCGTACCCACCGCCGCCCCAGCCGCCGCCGAAGCCGCCGCCGAGCACCGAGCCGAGCAGCACGGTCTGCCAGAACGGGAACGAATACCACCCGCCGGGGTAGCCGCCCCCGCCGCCGTAGTAGTACGGAGCGCCCGGGGTGTACTCGGGGTAGCCCTGGTACGACTTACCGCCCGCCTCCACCTCGCGCGGCGCGGTGAGCTGCTCCCCGTAGGCCGGGGCGATCGGCGGCAGGTCCGGCCCCGGGTCGAGCCCGAGCTTCTTCCGCGCGGTCCGGGCCGCCTGCAGGCCCTCCAGCGCGGTCCGCCGGGCCACGTCGTATTCCTCGTGGGTGTCGGCCTGGGACAGCTGGGAGCCGGTCGCGGTGTAGCGCTCGGCCGCGTCGGCCAGCGCCTGCCGGACCACCGGGTCGTCGCCGTGCAGGTTCTGCACGTCCGCGCCGAGCCGGTCGTAGAGCGAGAGCACCTCGGCCCGGCGGCCCTCCAGCTCCTTGAGCCGGCGCCGCCGCCGGGACACCGCGAACGCACTGATGCCGCCGGCGCCGATCACGCCGACCGCGCCGATGCCGGCCACCCAGGGCCACGGGCTGCTGCCGCCGGAGTCGTCGGTGGCGTCGGTCGCGCCGGCCGCCGAGCTGGTCCGGCAGGCCTCGCTGCCGGAGACCGGCCGGGACTGCAGCCCGGTCACGAACGCCTGAACCGTCGTCGTCACGTTGTTGCTCGACTGCAGCTCCGCCTTGTTGGCGTCGACCGCGTCCTTGGCCACGGTGCTGGCCGAGCCGGCGCAGTAGGTCGAGGACGAGGCGTTGAAGAACTTGCCCGCGATCACGCCGACGGTCAGCGGCGAGTTGGGCGCCAGCGCCTTGCCGATCCGCTCCGAGGCGTCGAACGCCTTCGACTGCGAGCCGTAGTCGTCGGCATTCAACACCGCGATCTTGATCGGCTGGCTGCCGATGGCCTGGATCACCGCGGCCGTGTCGATGGCCGGCTGGGTGACGCCGGGCGCCACGTAGACCGAGGCGCTCTGCAGGCCCTTGACCGCATCGTCGACCCCGTCGGCGTGCGCGGCTGGGGCGCCGAGCAACAGCACCAGAGAGGTGCCCACGATGCCGGCGGCGACGGCGAGGATGCGGCTCACAGCAGCAACGGTAGCCCCCGCCGGGTAACGGACGAACCCGACATCCACAGGCCCGGCCGTTGTCCACAGATCATCGACCCGACCTGGCGGGCCGGTCAGCGAGCGGCTGCGATGAACCCCAGCACCGAGTTCGCCACCAACTGGACCGCGATCGCCGACAGCAGCAGGCCGGCGATCCGGCTGACCAGCACGATCCCGCTGTCCCGGATGACCCTGATGATGCCGCCGGAGAACCGGAGGGCGAGGAAGAGGACGACATGCACAGCCACGATGGCCAGCGCCAGGGCGAGGTAGTCCAGCCACCCGTCCGCCCGCCGGACGAACACGATGGTCGCCACGATCGCGCCCGGACCGGCCAGCAACGGCGTCCCCAGCGGGACCAACGCCACGTTCACGTCCTCGACCTGCTGCGGGTCCTCGCCGCGCCCGGTGAGCAGGTCCAGCGCGACGAGCAGCAGAAGCAATCCGCCCGCGCCCTGCAACGCCGGGATGCCGATCCCGAGGTAATCCAGGATCTGCTGCCCGAACAGCGCGAACGAGATGATCACGCCGAGCGACACCGAGACGGCCTGCCCGGCCGCCTTGGCCCGGGCCCGCATCGTGTAGCCGCCGGTCAGGCCGAGGAACACCGGGATCGTGCCGAGCGGGTCCATGATCACGAACAGGGTGACGAACGCCTCGCCGAAGAAGCGGACGTCCATCAGCCGACGACCGGGACGGATCCCGTGGCCATCGACACCAGCTTGTCGTACTGGTCGGACGCGGTGAGGCCGCCGCCGCCGACCCGGACCCGCTTGTTCGTGCCGTGATAGTCGCTGGAGCCGGTCACCAGCAGCCCCAGCTCGGCCGCGACCTCCCGCAGATGCTCACGGTCGGCCTCGGTGTGGTCGGGGTGGTCGACCTCGAGCCCGGCCAGCCCGGCGGCGGCCATCGCCCGGACCGCATCGTCGCCGACCACCCGGCCGCGCATCCGGGCCAGCGGGTGCGCGAACACCGGCACGCCCCCGGCCGCGAGCACCAGGGCGACCCCGGCCAGCGCGTCCAGGTCCTCCTTGGGCTCGTGGTAGGGCGAGCGCGAGCTCAGCAGCGTCGCGAACGCCTCGTCCACCGAGCCGACGATGCCGGTCTCGACCAGCGCGCGGGCGATGTGCGGGCGGCCCGCGGACGCGCCCTCGGCCAGCTGCGCGACCCGCTCCCACCGCACCGGTATGCCGCCCGCGGCCATCCGCTCGGTCATCCGCTGGGCCCGGCCGAGCCGGCTGGAGCGCAGCCGGTCCAGGGTCGCGGCCAGCTCCGGATGGGCCGGGTCGACCAGGTAGCCCAGCAGGTGCAGCTCGGTCGACCGGCTGCCGTCGGGCGGGTTCCAGCGGCAGGACAGCTCCAGCCCGGGCACCAGCGTCAGCCCGGGTGGCAGCGCGGCCACCGCCGGCGCCCAGCCGACCGTCGTGTCGTGGTCGGTCAGCGCGACCACGTCGAGGTCGGCGGCGCGCGCGGCGACGACCAGCTCGGCCGGCGAGTCGGTGCCGTCGGAGGCGGTCGAGTGGGTGTGGAGGTCGATAAGCATGCTGACCCGACGGTACCGGCCCAGCTCAGCGACCCGACCGTGCAGGGTGGGGGTGTCGGCTCAGTCGTCCGCGGGGTCGGGTCCCGGCGGCGGCTCGTCCCGGGGCCGGCGCGGCGGCGGCAGCGGCGAGTCCGGCTGGATGACCTCGCTGCGCCCGGTCTGGTCGCCGCGGCGGGGCTCGTGGATGCGCGGCAGCCGGGCCGTCGGGTCGGCCGGGCGCCGGGACTGCTCGTCCCAGTCCCGGTCGGCGAAGGAGTCCCCGTACGACGGGGGGCTATCCCAGCCGCCGTCGTCCCGCCAGCGCTCCGGGTCGTCCCGGTCGGCCAGCAGGGTGTCCCGGTCGGCCAGGATCGCGTCCAGCTGGGACGGTGCGGCCGCGGTGGGCGCGACCCGGTCGTCGACCGGCCGGTCGGTGCGGCGGCGGCTGAACCGGCGCCAGCGCCGCCGCGCGGCCCGGTCGGCCTCCTGCTCGGCCTCGCGCTGGGCCTGGGTGACCAGCGCGCCCGGGGAACCCTTGTCACCGCCGAAGAGCAGGTTGGAGATCTGCAGGTAGAGCTGCTCCGGGCGGGGCACGTAGTCGATCGTGGACAGCGCCTGGTCCTGGCCGGCGGACTCCACGATGAACTTGCCGTAGCCCAGCGCCAGCCCCGTCGAGGACCGGTAGAAGGTCAGGTCGGTGACCTTGACCAGCGGCATGATCGCCACGTTCCGGCTGAAGATGCCGGTCAGCAGCAGCAGCCGCTTGTCGGTCACCACGAGGACCTCGTGGTTCCAGTCCACGATCTTCCAGGCCCAGCGGGCCACCACGAAGATGCAGAAGTAGACCGCGACCATCTCCGCGAAGCCGACCGCGCTCAGCAGCCGGGCCAGCAGCACACCCACCACGAGCAGCAGGACCGTCTGCACGGTGTCACCGGCCAGCACCGCCCAGTGCCGGCGGATCTGGATCTCCGCGCGCTCCGTGGGCAGCAGGTATTTCGACGGATCGGCCACGAGCGGTTACCTGACCAGCGTGGTGCCGGTCGGCGCCATGCTCACCGCGTTGCGCAGCGAGGTGCCGATCGACGGCTGGAAGAGCAGCAGCGCGATGAGCAGCGTCAGCACGAGCGAGATGCCGAAGCCGCGGCCGTTGCGGGCGCCCGGGAACAGCAGCATCACGACGACGAACAGGATCAGCGCGATGACGAGGGCACGGCCGAGATTGCCGGCCGTGTTCACGTTCCCGCCGAGCCGGGAGATCTCGTCCCCCACCCAGCCGAGCACGGAGCGCGCGGCGTTGAGCACCGAGGTGCCCGCCTGCCGGCCGGTCCCGGTCTGCAGGCCCGAGATCACGGCGATGACCAGGATCGCGGCGAGCAGCGCGCCGCCTACCTTGTTCAGGGCGTTCACGTCAGCAAACCTCCGGACTGTGCCTGCGGCGTACGTCCCCGTCTGTAGCAAACAGCCTACGGTAAGTACGCAGCCTGGACCAGCGCCCGCGGGGACCCGGTCTCGGGAAGCGCTGACGCCGATCATGCCCGATCACCGGACGAGACCCAATCTCGCAGGTCGGCGCGCCGGAACGGGCATCCCGACCACGGTCCCCGCTCGATGTTCTGCCGTCAAGCTCTAGCTGAAGTCGAGCCCAACGCGTCGTCCTGATGGACGCTCTCGGTCACCATCGCGCCCCATCGTGTTCGTATGCTGCCGGCGTGCCCGCATCCGCCGGACCAGCGCCCTCGTGAGCGCGGTCAGGATCCCCTGCGCCGGGGCGATCGTGCACGACGACGCCGGCCGGCTGCTGCTCATCCGCCGCGGCCGGGAGCCCGGTCGCGGGCTGTGGTCGCTGCCGGGCGGCCGCTGCGAGCCCGGTGAGGACGCCGCCGCCGCCGCGGTCCGGGAGGCGTACGAGGAGACCGGGCTCGTCGTCACCGCCGGTGCGGTGGTCGGCCGGGTCGAGCGACCGGGCCCGGGCGGGGCCGTCTACGTCATCGACGACGTCGCCGGTGCGGTGGTCGGCGGCGAGCTGCGGGCCGGCGACGACGCCGCCGACGTCCGCTGGGTCGACGCCGCGGCGCTGGCCGCGCTCCCCGTCACCGACGGGCTGGTCGAGGCCCTCACCTATTGGGACGTATTGCCGCGCAACTGACCGTTCACGCCCCGTATCCGGGACACAGGTCGTTGCGGCGGGTACATTCGGCTGTCGGCCCGCCCGGCCCCGGACCCGAGGAGGTGACGCGGTGCGCAACGACCGCCCATGCAGTACCAGCCGCGTCCCGCATCCGGTTCCCGCCGGGCCGCGCGGCTGATCACCGCCGCCTGGAGCCCGACCGGACGACCCTGCCGCGGGGCGCGCGCCCCGAACCCTCCCCGCGCGCTCCCAGGAGTCCACCGTGTCGATGCTTCCCCACCTGCGCACCCCGCACCTGCGACCGCCGCGCCGGCTCGCCCGCGCCAACGGGCACGTCGTCGCGCCGCCGCCGCCGGTCCGGGCCGGCACCGTCGTGGACTGCGGCGTGTACGTCGACGGCATCCGCGCGCCCGGCCGCTGCGAGCCCGGCGTCATCGACGCGGTCCGCCGGGCCGGCGCGGGCTTCGTCTGGCTCGGCATGCACGACCCGGACGAGGCCGAGATGACCGACCTGGCCGAGCGCTTCGACCTGCACCCGCTGGCCGTCGAGGACGCGATCTACGCCGCCCATCAGCGCCCCAAGCTGGACCGCTACGAGGACACCCTGTTCGCCGTCCTGAAGACGGTCCGGTACGTGCACCCCGAGTCGCCGGCCGCTGACGTCGAGGTGGTCGAGACCGGCGAGATCTCCGTGTTCGTCGGGCGCGACTTCGTCATCACCGTGCGGCGCGGGGAGCCGCGCGGTCTGCAGGGGCTGCGCAAGGACCTGGAAGCGGACCCGGAGCGGCTGGCGCTGGGCCCGTCGGCGGTGCTGCACGCGATCATGGACCGGATCGTCGACGACTACGTCGGCGTCGCGAACAGCATGCAGCTGGACGTGGACGCGGTCGAGAGCGCGGTCTTCGGCGGGCCGGGCGGATCCAAGCGGGACGCCGAGCGGATCTACGTGCTCAAGCGCGAGGTGCTGGAGCTGCGCCGGGCGGTCGGGCCGCTGTCGGCGCCCCTGCGGACGCTGTCGGAGCGGCCGGTCCGGCTGGTGCACCCGGAGATCCGGGAGTACTTCCGCGACGTCGAGGACCACCTGGCCCAGGTCACCGAGCAGATCGGGGCCTTCGACGAGCTGCTGACCACGATCATCCAGGCCAACCTGGCCCAGGTGACGGTGGAGCAGAACGAGGACATGCGGCGGATCTCGGCCTGGGTCGCGATCCTGGCCATCCCGACCGCGGTGGCCGGGATCTACGGCATGAACTTCTCCCACATGCCCGAGCTGACGTGGAAGTACGGCTACCCGTTCACGCTGGCGCTGATCGCGGTCGCCTGTCTCGTCCTCTACCGCGGCTTCCGCCGCAACGGCTGGCTCTAGAACGGCAAGGGCCGGTCGCCGCGGGAGCGAGCGACCGGCCCTGAGCCGTACGAGTCAGGCGGGGAGATCAGCCGCCGGAGAAGGCGGAGCGGACCTCGTCCTCACGCTGCGCGTAGTTCTTGGCGGCCTGGTCGGTCGACTTGGAGAAGAAGTCGGTGGACTCCTTCACGTCCCGACCGGCCTTGTCGAGCTTCGAGTGCAGGTTGGCGGCCTCGTTCGCGGCCACACCGACCCAGTTCGAGCTCACGACGCTCTCGACCGCGTTCTTGAGGAAGGCCAGGTGGCCCTCGATGTTGCCGGCGCCGGTGGCGATGCGGGTCGCGTCGGCCTGCAGGGTCTCCGCCGTGACGTTGAAGCCGGAAGCCATGGTGTTCTCCTCCGAGAAATCCGAGAAATCCGAGAAAGACGAGTGAGGGGACGGGTCAGCTGCCCTGGAACATCGAGCCGATCTTGGTCTCGGCGTCGCCGTAGGCCTGGTTGGCCCGGCCGATCAGGCCACCGAACTGGCTGATCGCCTCCTGCACGTTCTTCTGCGCGGTCTCCAGCTGCTGGTAACGCACGCCGAACTGCTCCTGCGCGGCGCCCGACCAGTACGAGTGGGTGCCGTTGACCGTCCGCTTGATGTCCTCGATCTCGGTGAGGATCTTCTGCGCGGACGAGTTGACCTGGCTCTGAAGCTCCGAAAGGGAGTTGAAATCGACCTTGATCTGGCCGGGCATAGGGTGTGACCTCCATGATCGTCGCCCTCCCCGGGAGGAGCGCGTACCGGATGGCGCCCAGAGGATAAGCGCATTCGAGGCAGGATTGGAAGGGTTGGCGAAGAAAATCTTGTAAGCGGCTTATGTCCGGATGATGCGGCCGAGTCGGAGACTCAGAGCGCGGAGCGCAGGTCCCAGAGCTCGGGGTAGAACCGCAGGTCGAGCCGGCTGCGCAGGTAGGGCGCCCCGGTCGAGCCGCCGGTCCCGGACTTCGTGCCGATCTGCCGCTCGACCATGAGCACGTGCCGCGACCGCCAGCGCGCCCACATCGAGTCGTGCCGGACCAGCGCCTCGGCCAGATCCCAGAGCGGACCGTACGCGATCCGGTCCCGGGACACCGCGAGCAGGCCGTCCCGGCGCGACTCCGCGGTGGTCACGTCGAAGCCGGCCTTGGCCAGCAGCGCCAGCAGCCCGTCCCAGAGCGTCGGCTCGGCCAGCCGCCGGCGCATCCGGTCCCGCTCGGGCTCCGTCGCGTCGTGCAGCCGGTCCAGGTACGCCGGGTCCTTGGCCCCGGACAGGAACTCGATCTCCCGGAACTGCACCGACTGGAAGCCGCTGGCCGGCGCCAGCGACGCCCGGAAGGCCAGGAAGTCCTGCGGCGTCATCGTCTCCAGCACGTCGACCTGCTCGATCAGCACCCGCTCGACCGCGTGCGCCCGCTCCAGCCGCAGCCGGGGCGCGTAGTCCTCGCCGGCCAGCATCCGGTCCCGGGCGTCGCCGAGCTCGTGCAGCAGGAGCTTGAACCACAGCTCGTACACCTGGTGGATGACGATGAACAGCAGCTCGTCGTGGGCCGGCGGCTCGGCGACGGGGACCTGCTGCTCCAGCAGCGACGGGACGCGCAGGTAGCTGCCGTACGACAGCTTCCCGCCTTCCTCGCCGAACTGCCGGTCCCCCACCACCGGAGGACCTTATCCCTGGTGCGGGTAGCGCACCTCCGTCGGCGGGTTCAGCGTCTCCTTGATCGTGCGCGGCGAGACCCAGCGCTGCAGGTTGAGGATCGAGCCGGCCTTGTCGTTGGTGCCGCTGGCCCGGGCCCCGCCGAAGGGCTGCTGCCCGACCACGGCCCCGGTGGGCTTGTCGTTGACGTAGAAGTTGCCGGCCGAGAACCGCAGCGCCGCGTCGGCCTCGGCGATCGCGGCCCGGTCGGTGGAGAACACCGAGCCGGTCAACGCGTACGGCGCGACGTCGGCGGCCTGGGCCAGCATCCCGGCCCAGTCCGC
>DASYKU010000016.1 GCA_035995165.1 Mycobacteriales bacterium | reverse complement strand
GAAGATCGGCGAGCGGTTCCTCGGCACCGTGGTGAAGACGGCCGCGTTCGGCGCGTTCGTCTCGCTGCTGCCGGGCCGGGACGGGCTGGTGCACATCAGCAAGCTCGGCAACGGCAAGCGGATCGGCAAGGTCGAGGACGTGGTCAAGGTCGGCGACAAGCTGCAGGTCGAGATCACCGACATCGACAACCGCGGCAAGATCAGCCTGATCCCGGTCAAGGACGAGGCCCCGGCGGCGACGCCGGAGCCCGAGCCGGCCGGCGTCAGCTGAGCATGACGCAGGCAACCGCCCCCGTCCGGCCTCGCCGGGCGGGGGCGACCTCGTGCGCGGGGCGGTCCCGATGACGGCGCCGAAGCGGGCCTCGACCCAGGTGCTGGGCCGCGGCTCCGGTGGTGAGGTGATCCGGCGTACGACGCTGCCCGGCGGGCTGCGGGTGGTGACCGAGCAGGTGCCCGGCGCCCGCTCGGCCGCGGTCGGCGTCTGGGTCGCCATCGGCTCCCGGGACGAGACCCCGGCGCTGTCCGGCGCGTCGCACTTCCTGGAGCACCTGCTGTTCAAGGGCACCCGGACCCGCTCGGCCCTGGACATCGCGGTCGCGGTGGACGCGGTCGGCGGCGACCTCAACGCGTTCACCTCGCGCGAGCACACCTGCTACTACGCGCACGTGCTCGGCGACGACCTGCCGATGGCGGTCGAGCTGGTCTGCGACGTCGTCACCGACGCGGTGATCGCCGAGCCGGACGTCGAGGCCGAGCGCGGGGTGATCCTGGAAGAGATCGCCATGCGCGACGACGATCCGTCCGACCTGGTCGGCGACCTGTTCGGGGAGGCCCTGTTCGGGCCGACCCCGCTGGGCCGGCCGGTGATCGGCGACGTCGCGACCATCGAGACGCTGACCCGGGACCGGATCGCGGGCTACTACCAGCGCCGGTACAAGCCGGAGTCGATGGTGGTCGCGGTGGCCGGCGCGGTCGACCACGCGGTGGTCGTGAAGCTGGTGAGGGCGGCGTTCGCGAGCCGGCTCGACCCGGGGGTGGCGCCGCTGCCGCCGCGGGCCGGGACCCGCCCGGGGCGGACGCCGGCCCGGGCGCTGACGGTCACCGACCGCCCGACCGAGCAGGCCAACCTGATCCTCGGCGGTACCGGGCTGGCCCGCGGGGACGAGCGCCGGTTCGCCCTCGGCGTGCTGAACAACGCGCTCGGCGGCGGGATGAGCTCGCGGCTGTTCCAGGAGATCCGGGAGAAGCGCGGGCTGGCGTACTCGGTCTACTCCTTCACGACCCAGCACGCCGGGGCCGGCCAGTTCGGCGTCTCGGTCGGCTGCCACCCGGCCAAGGTGCCGGAGGTGCTGGCGCTGGTCCGGGAGCAGCTCGCGGACGTGGCCGAGAACGGGGTCACCGACGCCGAGGTCGCCCGGGGCAAGGGCCAGTCGCGCGGCGGGCTGGTGCTGGGCCTGGAGGACATGGGCTCGCGGATGTCGCGCATCGGCAAGGGCGAGCTGTCCTACGGCGAGGTGCTCACCGTGGACGACGTGCTCGGGCACATCGACGCGGTCACCCCGGAGGACTGCCGCGCCGTCGCCGCGGACGTCCTGCGCCGGCCCCAGTGCCTCGCCGTGGTGGGCCCCTTCACCGAGTCCGACTTCAGCACTCCGGGGTGACGCGGGCCCGGCCGTGCCGGGCTCGCGCGCGCCGGTCCACTAGGGTGCCGTCATGACCGAATCCCCGGCCAAGGAGCCGCTGCGGGTGGGTGTGCTCGGGGCCCGCGGCCGGATGGGCAGCGAGACCTGCCGCGCCGTCGACGCCGCCGAGGACCTCGACCTCGTCGCGATGGTCGAGGCCGGCGACTGGCTGTTCGGCGTGGCCGACGCCGGCGCCCAGGTGGTCGTCGACTTCACCTCGCCCGACGTCGTGCTGGACAACATCCGCTGGTGCATCGACGAGGGGATCCACTGCGTCGTCGGCACCACCGGCTTCGACGCGGAGAAGATCGCCACCGTGCAGGGCTGGGTCGACGAGGCTCCCGGGGTCGGCGTGATGATCGCCCCCAACTTCGCCGTCGGCGCGGTCCTCGCGATGCGCTTCGCCCAGGTCGCGGCCCGGTTCTTCGAGTCGGTCGAGATCATCGAACTGCACCACCCGAAGAAGGTCGACGCCCCCAGCGGCACCGCGGCCCGGACCGCGTCGCTGGTCGCCGAGGCCCGCGCCGCCGCCGGCATCGGCCCGGCGCCGGACGCGACCACCACCGCGCTGGACGGCGCCCGCGGCGCCCGCGTCGACGGCGTCCCGGTGCACTCGGTCCGGCTGGCCGGCCTGGTCGCGCACCAGGAGGTGCTGCTCGGCACGACCGGGGAGACCCTCACCCTGCGCCACGACTCGTACGACCGGGTCTCGTTCATGCCCGGCGTACTGCTCGCGGTCCGTTCGGTGCCGTCCCGGCCCGGTCTCACGGTCGGTCTCGAGGCCCTGCTCGACCTCTGATCACCACGCCGACCAGGCGCGGATGTGTCGACGTTGATGACCCAGAGCGATACTCCGACTTCACCCTGTACGTGGACCCGGCAGTCTGGGACAGTCGAGTCACGGATGTCCGGATCCGTCGCTGCCGCGTCGGTCCGGTGCGGACCGGCGCCCGTCGCGTCCTAGGCGTCCCCCCGTGCGCTGAGGCCGGCGGGCGCCCTCCGTCGCGCGGTGTGATCCCTGGCGTACGTCGCTGGGGGTAGGCTGCGGGTCCGGGTGGTCACCCGGCGTGGTTCCGGGTGTCAGGAGGGGCACAGTGTCCGACGTGGCCCCGGATGTCGGCCGGCATGCGGTGCTGGTGGACGCCGGGTATGTCTACGCCTCGGTCGGCCAGCTCGTGCTCGGCCGGACGTCCCGGCGGGAGTTCCGGATCGCGGCCGAGCCGCTGATCGCGGCCCTGCTCGCCCGCGCCGCCGCGACCACTCCCGGTGAGCTCCTGCGGATGTACTGGTACGACGCCGCCCGCGACCGGGTGCCGACCGTCGAGCAGCGCCAGATCGCCGCGCTGCCGCACGTGAAGGTCAGGCTCGGCAACCTCAACTCGGCCGGCCAGCAGAAGGGCGTCGACGCACAGCTGCGGCAGGACCTCGAGGTGCTGGCCCGGCACCGCGCCGTCTCCGACGTGGTCCTCATCGCCGGCGACGAGGACATGCTGCCCGCGGTCGAGGCGGCCCAGGCGTACGGCGTGCGCGTGCACGTCTGGGGCGTCGAGCCGCCGTACGGGGTGAACCAGGCCGAGCGGCTGCTCTGGGAGGCCGACACCAGCGACCTGCTGGACGGCGAGTTCTGCCGGCCGTACATCGAGGCCGAGCCGGCGGCGGAGTCCCGCGAGTCCCGGGAGTCCCGGGAGTCCCGCGAGTCCCGGGAGTCCCGCGAGTCGCGCGAGGAGCTGGTGCGGGAGGCGGACAAGCCGATCGTGCCGACGCCGGCCGAGGTGTTCGCGGCCCGCAAGCTGCCGACGCCGCCCGCGCCGCGGCCTGCCGCCCCGTCGCACGACCGGTCCGGACCCGAGCGGCCCGAGATGGAGCAGATCGGCGCGCGGATCGCCGCCCGCTGGCTGCTCACCCGCGGCCGCGAGAACGTCGCCGACCTGCTGCCGGGGCCGGTGCTGCCGACCGTCATCGACAAGGAGCTGCTCGTCGAGGCGGAGGAGGAGATCAGCCGCTCGCTCCGGCCGTACGAGGAGGCGCGGCGGGCGCTG
Source organism: Mycobacteriales bacterium (assembly GCA_035995165.1). NCBI lineage: Bacteria > Bacillati > Actinomycetota > Actinomycetes > Mycobacteriales > Mycobacteriales bacterium. Next base: position 33,567 of record DASYKU010000016.1, on the reverse strand, counting down.
CGGGACGGGTTCTGGGCCAAGCTGCACCAGGAATTCGGCATCACCGGCAACGAACACCCCGCCGCCGTCCCCGTCCACTCGTCGGCGTCCCCGCCGCCGGCCCAGCCCGTTACCCCGGCCGGCGGTACGCCTGCCGCCGCGCCGGCCGCAGCCGCCACCGGGCCGACCGCGGCCCCGGCTGCGAGTTCGGGCGCCGGCGGGCCGGCGACCTCGCCCGGCGCCGTCCCGCCCGGCCCGGTCGCCCCCGGTCCCACCGCGGGTGCCGGCGGCCCGGCCGGATCTCCGGCTCCAGCGGCCCGCCCGCCGACGCCCGGCGCGCCGGCCGTGCGTCCGCCGACGCCGGGCGCGCCCGGGTCCCCGGCCGTGCGTCCGCCGACGCCGGGTGTCACCGCTCCGCTGCCCGCGCCCGGCTCGCCCGCGGGCGCCCCGGCCCCCGCTGCCGCCGTCCCGGCTCCCGCCGGCCCGCCCGCTGCCGGCGTCCCGGTTCCCGCCGGCGCACCGGCTGCCGGTGTCGGTACCCCGGCTCCCGCCGGCCCGCCTGGCGCCGGCGTCCCGGCTCCGGCCGGTCCGCCTGCCTCCGGCGTCCCGGCTCCGGCCGGCCCGCCTGCCTCCGTGCGGCCGGCTGCCGCCGCGGCGGACTCCGACGGTGCCGTGCCCGTACCGGCCTCGCCGGCGCACGCACCCGCCACCCCGATGCCGCACTCCACCCCGTCGCACGACTCGGCCGCCGCCTCCGCCTGACCGTTCGTCCCGGAGCGGATTGACGGGCTCGCACGCGGGCAGAGCGAGTGCATGCGGATCGGTTACACCATGATGTGCGAGCAGGCGGGACCGCGGCAGCTGGTGCGGGACGTGGTCCGGGCCGAGGAGGCCGGCTTCGACTTCGCCGTGATCTCCGATCACTACAACCCCTGGCTCACCTCCCAGGGCCACTCCCCGTACGCGTGGAGCGTCCTCGGCGCCGCCGCCCAGGCGACCGACCGGATCCCGCTCATGACGTACGTGACGAACCCGACCGTGCGTTACCACCCGGCGGTCGTGGCCCAGAAGGCCGCGACGGTCGGCCTGCTGTCCGAGGGCCGGTTCACCCTCGGCCTCGGCGCCGGCGAGAACCTCAACGAGCACGTCGTGGGCCAGGGCTGGCAGCCGGCGAACGTCCGGCACGAGAAGCTGACCGAGGCGGTCGAGATCATCGGCGCCCTCTTCGACGGCGGGTACGTCAACTACCGGGGCCTGCACTTCGACGTCGACTCGGCCAAGCTCTGGGACCTCCCCGAGCAGCGCGTGCCGATCGGCATCGCCGTGTCCGGACAGCAGTCGTGCGACCTGGCCGGCAAGCACGCCGACCTCATGATCGCGACCGAGCCGAAGCCGGAGCTGGACGAGATGTTCGACGCCGCCGGTGGCCGGGGCAAGCGCCGCGTCGGCCAGATCGGGGTCTCCTACGGTCCGGACCGGGACGCCGCGATCGGGCGCGCGCACGACCAGTTCCGCTGGTTCGGGCTGGGCTGGAAGGTGAACTCGGAGCTGCCCGGGCCGGCGTCGTTCGAGGCGGCGTCGGAGTTCGTCCGGCCGGAGGACGTGGCCGAGCAGATCCCGTGCGGCGCGGACGTGAGCACGTTCGTCGACGGCGTCCGCGCGTTCGCCGAGGCCGGGTTCACCGACGTCGCGCTGGTGCAGATCGGCGGCGACCAGCAGGACGCGTTCCTCGACTGGGCCCCCGAGGAGCTGCTGCCGGCCCTCAAGAAGCTGTAGGGAATGGCTCCCCGCGCCGAAGGGGCTGTAGAACTGGCCGGGTGACGAGCCCGGAGACGACGGCGCTGCGCCGGTTGCTGGACGTCGCGCTGGCGCTGGGCGCGGAGCGGCGGACCGAGCCGGTGCTGCGGGTGATCCTGGACGCGGCCCGCGACCTGGCCGGCGCGAGGTACGCGGCGATCGGCGTCCCCGACGGCGCCGGCGGCTTCGGGCTGTTCCTCACCGCCGGCGTGGACGCCGAGACCTGGGCCGCGATCGGCACGCTCCCGCGGACGCACGGCCTGCTCGGCGCGCTGCTGGCCGAGCCCGGCACGATCCGGCTGGCCGACATCCGCGACGACCCGCGGTTCTCCGGCTGGCCGCGGGCGCACCCGGACATGAGCTCGTTCCTGGGCGTGCCGATCGTGGCCGGCGGCGAGGTGCTGGCCGAGCTCTACCTGGCCGACAAGACCGGCGGCGGGTTCACCGACGCCGACGAGTCGCTGGTCGAGACGCTGGCCGCGCACGCCGCGCTCGCGGTCGTCAACGCCCAGCGGACGGAACGGGCCCGGGAGTTGTCGGTCGCGGCCGAGCGGGCCCGGCTGGCCCGGGAGCTGCACGACTCGGTGACCCAGACCCTGTTCAGCCTGACCCTGGCCGCGGAGAGCGCGGCCGCGCTGGCCGGCGGGGCCGATCCGACCCTGGTCGACCAGCTCGACCAGGTCCGGGAGCTGGCCGCGGCCGGGCTGGCCGAGATGCGCGGCCTGGTCGAGACCCTGCGGCCGGTCGACCTGGACGCCGACGGCCTGGCCGGTGCGCTGCGCAAGCGGGTCGAGCTGCTGCGACGCGTGCACGACGTGCGGATCGGGCTCGAGGTGCGCGGTCCCCGCCTCCGGGATCGTACGGTCGAGCGCGAGGTGCTGATGGTCGCGGGCGAGGCGCTGGCCAACGCGCTGCGGCACGCGGACGCCCGGGCGGTGACGGTCGCGCTGGACACCCGCGACCCGGTCCGGCTGGTGGTCGCCGACGACGGCGGCGGCTTCGACCTGGCCGCGACGCTGCGGGACTCGCACCGGCTCGGGCTGACCTCGATGCGGGAGCGGGCCGAGGCCGTCGGCGGCACGCTCGTGATCGACAGCCGCCCCGGCACCGGGACGACCGTGACCCTGGAGGTGCCCGGTGACTGCTGAGCCGCTGCGCAAGTCGCTGAGGCTCGTCCTGGTAGACGACCACGAGATGGTCCGGGCCGGGCTGCGCACGTTCCTCGGCCTGCAGCCCGACATCGAGGTGGTCGGCGAGGCCGGCTCGGGCGAGCAGGCGCTCGCGCTGGTGCCGGGGCTGGCGCCGGACATCGTCCTGCTGGACCTGGTGCTGCCGGGGATGTCCGGGCTGGACGTGGTCCGCCGGCTCAAGGCCGCCCACCCCGAGGTCAAGGTCGTGGTGCTGACCAGCTACGCGGGGGAGGACTCGGTGCTGCCGGCGGTCCGGGCCGGCGTCGCCGGCTACCTGCTCAAGGACGTCGGCCCGGCCGAGCTGGCCGACGCGCTGCGGGCCGTGCACGCCGGCGGCGCCTCGCTCGACCCGGCGGTCGCGGCGACGGTGATGTCCAGCGTCGCCGGTCCCGATCCGGCCGGCGCGCTCACCCCGCGTGAGCGCGAGGTGCTGCGGCTGATCGCCCGGGGCCGGTCCAACCGGCTGATCGCCCGCGACCTCGCGCTGTCGGAGAAGACGGTCAAGGCGCACGTGAGCGCGATCCTGGCCAAGCTCGACGTCGCCGACCGCACCCAGGCCGCCCTGTACGCCGTCCACCACAACCTGGCCGCCGGATGAGTGGCATCATCCCGGCATGGCGGAGTGGGTCTACTTCATCCACGCGCCGCGGGAGAACTTCGCCGCGACGATGACCGAGCACGAGCGGGCGGTGTTCGCCGAGCACTGGGTCCGGCTCCAGCGCCTGCATGCCGAGGGCGTGATGATCCTGGCCGGCCCGACCCTCGGCAGCATCAACACCGGCCTCTGCGTCTTCGAGGCGCCGGACGAGGACAGCGCCCGCCGGATCATGAACGAGGACCCGACGATCAGCAGCGGAGTCTGCCGAGGCGAACTCCGCGGCTTCGCCACCGCCCTCCTCCGCGGCCGCGAGACCTAGCCGCGGCGGGCGGACGGGCGGTCGCCGGGCGTAGGACCAAAGTCCTAGGGGGCAGCGGCTCGGGGCCGATGGCGCGGGTCCGGCGCGGCGGCACGGTGGAGACATGCCAACCGCTGTCATCACCGGAGCGTCCCAGGGCCTCGGCCGGGCGCTCGCCACCGATCTCGCCGGCGCCGGCTGGCGGCTCGTGCTCGACGCCCGTACCGCGGCCGACCTGACCGCGGCCACGGCGCCGCTCGGGCCGGACGTCGTCGCCATCCCCGGCGACGTCACCGACCCCGAGCACCGGCACGCGCTGGCCGCCGCGGCCGGCGGCCGGCTCGACCTGCTGGTGCTCAACGCGTCCGCGCTCGGGCCGTCGCCGCTGCCGCCGCTGGCCGAGCTGGGCACCGCCGAGCTGCGCCAGGTCCTGGAGACCAACGTGGTCGCGCCGCACGCGCTGACCCGGCTGCTGCTGCCGGCGCTGCGGGCCGCTGCCGGCTGCGTGCTGGCGATCTCGAGCGATGCGGCCGTGGCGGCGTACCCGGGCTGGGGCGGGTACGGCGCGAGCAAGGCCGCGCTCGACCAGCTCGCCGCGGTGCTGGGCGCGGAGGAGCCGCTGCTGCGGGTCTACGCCGTGGACCCCGGCGACATGCGTACCGCCATGCACGCCGCCGCGTTCCCGGGCGAGGACATCTCCGACCGGCCCGAGCCGGAGACGGTCGTGCCGGCGCTGCGCCGGCTGCTCGACTCCGACCTCCCGAACGCCCGCTACGAGGCCGGAGACCTCCCGGTCCCCACCGGAGCGCACTCATGACCGCCGCCCACGGGGTCGTCCGAGAAGGCGGCCGGGATCTGCCGGGCGGATGGAGGGGCGCGGCCGGGCTTCCGGAGGGAGCGCCGGCAACGAGCCCGCCGGAGGCGCGCGGCATCGGCCGCGACGGTGTCCGGATGCTGGTCGCCTCGGCCAGCGAGGGCCCGCGCCCGATGGTGGCCCGCCAGCTGCCGGCCGTCCTGCGCCCGGGCGACCTGGTCGTCCTCAACACCTCCGACACCCTCCCGGCGGCCGTGGACGGGGTGACCGCGACCGGCGAGCGGGTGGCCGTGCACCTGTCCACAGTGGACCGGGAATCCGGCCGGACCACCGCGGAAGCCCTGCGGGCACGCAGGTCCCGCTGGGTCGTCGAGCTCCGCCGTCCGTCCCGCCGCCAGGGCGGCGAACCGTCCACCGTGGACCGGGAGGGCGTCGAGGTCGCCCTCGGCGCGGCCCGCCTCACGGTCGGGGCGCCGTACCAGCCCGGGCACCGTCGCCTGTGGACGGCCGAGCTGCGTACCCCGGGTCCGCTGGGGGAGTGGCTGGTCGCGCACGGCGAACCGGTCCGGTACGGCTACACCGCCGGGCCCTGGCCGCTGGCCGCCTACCGCACCGACCACGCCGACACCCCCGGCAGCGCCGAGATGCCGAGCGCCGGCCGGCCGGTCACCACCCGGGTGCTGCGCAACCTGCGCCGGCGTGGGGTGGAGGTCGCCACCGTCGTGCTGCACTGCGGGCTGTCCAGCCCGGAGCGGGACGAGCCCCCGTACGCGGAGTGGTATTCGGTCCCGGCGTCCACGCGCCGCGCGGTCCGGGACGCCCACCGGGTCATCGCGATCGGTACCACGGTCGTGCGGGCGCTGGAGGCGGCGGCCCGCTCCGGGCAGCCGGAGGGCTGGACCGAGCTGGTGATCGGCCCGGGCGACGAGCTGTCCACTGTGGACGGCCTGCTCACCGGGTGGCACCCGCCGGCGGCGTCGCACCTGCAGATGCTGGCCGCCGTGGCCGCTCCGGGCCTGCTCGAAGCGAGCTACGCGGCCGCGGCCGAGCAGGGCTACCGCTGGCACGAGTTCGGCGACGTCCACCTGATCCTGCCCTGAGGAGGGACGCTCAGCGCCGGGGCTGGTCGCTCGCGCCCACGTTGGTGTGCAGCCAGTCGTTGAGCGGCGCCAGCCCCCGCCAGGCGTCCCGGACCCGGGTGTACGCGGCCCGGGTGTGCAGCCAGGGCTCCGGCTCCCAGTGCCGGCTGGCCACCAGCGACCGGTGCTTCAGCAGCTCGATCCGCGGGTGGTCGGCGGCGTAGCCGCGCGGCGGCCGGGTCATCCGGTCGCCGCCGACCTCGTACCCGGCCTTCTCCAGCGAACCGACGATGCGCGAGAGGGCCGCGCCCTGCACGTCGTCGGCGACCGCCCGGCGCAGCCGCTCCAGCTGGTCAGGGGCCGGGTGGTAGACGCCGCCGCCGAGGAACAGCCCGTCCGCGGACAAGGAGAGGTAGTAGGACTCCACCATCGCCGCGGCCTGGGTCTTGTACGGCGTCTTGTCCTTGCTGAACCGCACGTCCCGGTACGGCCGGAACATCTTGCCCGTCCCGAACTCGGCCTCCAGCTCGGCCAGCAGCGCCAGCATCGGGGCCCGGACATGCTCCTCGTACACGTCCTTGTGGTCGGTCCAGTACGGCTTGGAGTTGTCGGCCTCCAACCCCTCGAAGAAGATCAGCGCCCGCTCCGGGAACCCGCGGAAGTCGCTCACGCCGCCTCCGTCAGCGAGACGTGCCAGCGGTTCTCGCGCACGGTCCCGCCCTCGTCCTCCAGCGTCCGGACCAGGCCGTCGCGCTCCCAGCCGGCGGACTCGTAGAAGGCGGCCGAGGCCCGGTCGCCGTCGGGCACCCAGGCGACCAGCCGGGTCATCGCGTCCGCCGTCAGGTACTCGACCGTCGCGGCCAGCAGCCGGCTGCCGTGCCCCCGCCGGCCCCAGCGCGGCTCGACCAGCAGCGCGGCCACCGCGGCCTCGCCCGGCGCCGCGTCCTCCTCCTCGGACGGGCCGACGGCCGCGAAGCCGACCAGCGTGTCCCCCTCGGTCGCGACCAGCACGTGGTGCGCCGGCGAGGGCGGCTCGCGCACCGCGGCGCCCCAGGCCGCCGCGGCCTGCTCCTGGTCCAGCGCGGCCAGCACCGAGGCCGGCAGGAACCGCCGGTACGCGGTCCGCCAGGTCTCGATCTGGATCCGCGCGATCTCCGGCACGTCCGCGGGTCGCGCCGCCCGCACCGCCACGTCCGCCACGGAGGAGACGCTATCCGTCGTACCGGTAGCGCAGCTCGGGCAGGGTCGCCCCGCCGACCTCGTAGTCGTGGGTGGCGCCGTCGGCGGCGAAGCCGGCCTTCTCGTAGAACCGGCGGGCATGGTCGTTGCCGGTCAGCACCCAGAGCAGCACCGGGGCGAGCCCGTGGCGCCGCAGCTCGCCCAGCCCGTACGCCAGCAGGACCCGGCCGACGCCGGCGCCGACCACGTCCGGCCGCGCGTAGATCGCCTCGATCTCGCCGCAGCCGGGACCGGGCGGGTCGTCGTCCCGGTACGGCCCCACCGACAGCCAGCCGACCACCTCGCCGCCGGCCTCGGCCACGTGCTGGCCGGCCAGGCTGCGGCCCTCGTTCCGGCGCCGGCGCACGGCCGGGTCCATCCCGTCCAGGAACGCCTGCGGCACGATCCCGCGGTAGGCCGTCTGCCAGGCCCGTACGTGCAGCTCCGAGGCCGCGTCGAGGTCGGCGGCCACCATCGGCCGGCAGATGACGTCCATGTGGCCATCCTCTCAACCCGATCATCCGGATTTCCCGTGGTGGCAGTCTCGGGCTGTGGGAGCCAAGGCCGTCGGAGCACTCGGGATCGTCTACGTCGTCTGGGGTTCGACGTACCTCGCCATCCGGTACGCGGTGGAGGGCGGCTTCCCCCCGCTGCTCTCCGGCGGGCTGCGCTTCGTCGCCGCCGCCGCGATCATGCTGGTCTACCTCGTGCTCCGGCGCGGGCGGGCGGCGCTGCGCTCGACCCGGACCCAGACCGTGACCGCGGCGCTGTCCGGGATCCTGCTGCTGGCCGGCGGCAACGGGCTGGTCACGGTGGCCGAGCAGCGGGTCAGCTCCGGGCTGGTCGCGCTGCTGGTCGCCGCCATCCCGCTCTGGATCGTGGTGCTGCGGACGGTGCTGCGGGACCGCCCGGGTCCGGCGACCGCGATCGGCGTGCTGGTGGGCCTGGTCGGGGTGGCGGTGATCTTCCTGCCCGGCGGGTCGGGCGGGACCGACGTCGGCTATGCGGCGCTGTGCGTGCTGGCCGCGCTGTCCTGGGCGGCCGGGTCGCTGCTGGTGACGCTGCGGCCGGTGCCGCCGGACCCGCTGATGCTGACCACGGTGGAGATGTTCGCCGGCGGGCTGCTGCTGCTGGTGGTGTCGGTCGGCCGGGGCGAGCTGTCCGGGTTCTCCTTCGGCGAGGTCACCGGCAAGGCCTGGTGGGCGCTGGCGTACCTGATCGTGTTCGGGTCGCTGGTCGCCTTCACCGCGTACGTCTGGCTGCTCGGGAACGCGCCGGTCTCGATCGTCGCCACCTACGCGTACGTCAACCCGGCCGTCGCGGTGCTGCTCGGCGCGTTGTTCGCGAGCGAGCGGCTGGGCGGCTCGGCGCTGGTCGGCGGCCTGATCATCCTGGTCGCGGTCGCGCTGGTGGTGACCGCGGAGAGCCGGGAGCGGCGGCGGGCGGCGGCGGTCGTGGAAGTGTCGTAGGCGTCTGTTTGGATCAGGTCCGTGGTCAGATCAGAGACGCTCTCGGCCGGCCAGGCCCGCCGGATCGCGCTGGCGGCGCAGGGCTTCGGCGAGCCCCGCCCGGCCGGCCGGATCGACGCGCGGCACCTGCGCCGGGTGATCGACCGCATGGGCCTGCTGCAGATCGACTCGATCAACGTGCTGGTCCGCTCCCACTACCTGCCGGTCTTCTCCCGCCTGGGGCCGTACCCGCAGGATCTGCTGGACCGGATGTCCTGGGGCCGCAAGGCCGAGCTCTTCGAATACTGGGGGCACGCCGCGTCGCTCATCCCGCTGCGGCTGCAGCCGGCGCTGCGCTGGCGGATGGAGCGCAACCAGCAGAAGGACGGCGGCTGGGCCAGCCAGATGCGGGCCCGGCGCCCGGGCTACGTCGACGAGATCCGGGAGCTGGTCCGCCGGGAGGGGCCGATCGGCGCGGGGGCGACCGGCGAGGCCCGCCCGAACACGCCCGGCTCGATGTGGAACTGGCACGACGGCAAGATCGCGCTGGAATACCTGTTCACCGTCGGCGACGTGATGATCGCCGACCGGCCGAACTTCGAGCGGCTCTACGACCTGTCCGAGCGGGTGCTGCCACCGGCGGTCCTGGCCACCCCGACGCCGTCCGCGGCGGACGGCCAGCGCGAGCTGGTCCGGGTCGCGGGCCGGGCGCTCGGGGTCGGGACGCTCAAGGACCTCGCCGACTACTTCCGGTTGTCCTCGGCCGAGACCAGGGTCCGGATCGCCGAGCTGACCGAGGCGGGGGAGCTGCTGCCGGTGCGGGTCGAGGGCTGGAAGGACCAGGCCTGGCTCTGGGCCGAGGCGAAGCTGCCCCGGCGGATCGCGGCCCGGGCGCTGCTCACCCCGTTCGACCCGATGGTCTGGGAGCGGGCCCGGACCGAGCGACTGTTCGGCTTCCGCTACCGGGTCGAGATCTACACGCCCGAGCCGAAGCGGATCTACGGCTACTACGTGCTGCCGTTCCTGCTCGGGGACCGGCTGGTCGGCCGGATCGATCTGAAGGCCGACCGGGCGGCCGGGGTGCTGCAGGTGCGGGCGGCCTGGTCGGAGACACCCTCGCCGGCGCCCGAGGTGGCCGAGGAGCTGGCGGTCGAGCTGGCCGACATGGCGCGTTGGCTCGGGCTGGATTCCGTCGCCGTCCGGCCCCGGGGCGACCTGGCGCCGGCCCTCGCGGCCGTGGTCGGGACCGCGGCCACTCTGCCGATCGGGTGATCTTCCGCCGCCGAACCATCCGGTACGGCCGGCCGGAGCGAATCTGAATACGTAGGGGACGCGTCGGGTCGCCGCGGGTGACGACGCCTCGCCGGCACACACGGGGGTGCCGGCGAGGCGTACGGCGTGCTGCGGTCAGGCGCGAACCGCCGCCGGGACGACCAGGACGTTGCCGCTGGTGGTGCGGGCCTGGATCTCCAGCGGCGCGCCGTCGTCGGGGGCGTCGTCCTCGACCGGGAGCTCGGAGCGGATCCGGCCGCTGGTCGAGCGCAGGTCCAGGTGCGCGGAGACGCCGGAGCGGACGCCGATCTTCAGGTTGCCGGAGGCGACGCTGAGCGAGATCGTCCCGGCCCGGGCCTCGTCGATGCTGATGTCGCCGGAGGCGGCCTTGGCCCGCACCGAGCCCTCGGCGACCCCGATCCGGATCTGCGCGGACGCGCACTTCACGTCGACGTCGCCGGTGGCGTGGCCGATGTCGATCCGGCCGGACGCGGAGTGGGCCCGGATCGCCCGGCCGGAGCCGATCGTGACGTCACCGCTGGCGCAGGTGGCGTCGACGTCGCCGTCGACCTGATCCACCGTGACGGTCCCGGAGGCGGTGCTGGCGTCGACCGTGGAGTACCGGCCGGAGGCGGTGATGCGGGCCGAGGCCGACTTCGTCGTCAGCGACGACCCGCTCGGCACGGTGACCGTGATCGACACGCGGCGCCGCTTGATGCCGAGGAAGTGCCGGCGCTCGGGCTGCTCGATCCGCAGCTGCCGGCCGTCGAGCTGGACGGTCGTCTCCTCGGCGAGCTCGCGGGCGTCGTCGTCGATGGCGGTCACCTCGACGGTGCTGGTCGTGGTGTCGGCCGCGGTGACCGTGATCACGCCGGTCGCGGCGCGGATCCGCAGGTCGACGGGCTCGGGCGTCTCGAACGTGTAGTCGGGCACGACATCTCCTCATCGAGGGTGGAACGGCTGGTGCGGGGGTGTCCATCGCGGGCCGGCCCCGGTCGCGCCGGGGCCGGCCCACCGGGTCTAGTGGCGGCGGCCGTCGGTGTTGCCGCGCCGGCGGCCCGTCCGGGCGGCGCGGCGGGCGGTCCGGGCCAGCCGGTGGTCGGCGGCCTGCTGGCGCAGGGTGGAGCGGCGGTAGTCCAGCTCGGTGTCGAGCGCGGAGCCGTAGAAGTAGTTCGACATCGGGGTTCTCCTCGGATCTGGGCGCGCCGAACAGGCCGCGCGGCGGTAGGGAAGTCGCGAGCGGTGCGGGGGAGGGAGAGCTCAGCCTCGGGCGTACCCGACCAGGCGCCGGCCGGGCCGGCCCTGGTCCTGCTGAGCGGCGCCGTCCAGCGCGCGGGTCACCGCGCGGACGAGCCACGAGTTCACCGAGATGCCGGCCCGGTTGGCCGCCTCCTCGGTCCTGGCCTTGATCGACTCCGGCAGCCGCAGGGTCACCCGCGCGGTGCCGTCGGACTCGTCGGCCGTGGGTGCGGCCGGATCCGCCGGGACGTCGTCCGGCTCGGCCTCCATCGTGTCGACGGAGATGCGCGGCTCCCGGCCGTGCAGCCGGACCTCGACCGTGACGCCGGTCAGCGCCGCGGTGACGTCAGCGGTGGCAGTGCTCAACGCGTCCAGGATCGCCAGCCGGGCCGCCGGCTCCATCGCCGCGGCCAGGATCTCCGCCGTCCGGCGGGTCTCCTCGGTGCCGGCGGCGGCCGCGGCCATCAGATCGCGGCGGAGGCTTTCGACGTAGGGCGTCAGGTCCATGACGTCACTATGGCGTCACCGGCGTCACCAAGTCAAGCGCTGACGTCAGAAAGTTCGTCAGAGTGACACCACATGCCGCCACCCTGACGCCACAACCGCCACCCATCAGGTCTTTCCGGCGGCCACGACGGCTACCGGGGTTCGGCCCGCGGCCACGGCGGCCACCGCGTGGGCGGCCGCAGCGGCTGACCCATGGTCGCCGCGGCAGCCGCGGCAGCCAGCGCGTGGTCGGCCGGCGGCTGAGGTGGCTAGCGGGTGGTGAGCCAGGCGAAGCCCCAGGGTGGCAGGTGGATGCGGCCCTCGCCCAGGTCGAGGCGGCCGCGGGTGGAATGCACGTGCACCGGGTCGGCGAGGCCCGCCGCCGTGGCCAGGCCGAGGCCGGCGGACTGCCAGCCGTCGGAGAAGTTCGCCAGCGCCAGCAGCGGGGCGCTGCGCTGATGCCGCCGCCGGTACGCCAGCACGTGCGGGTCGTCCGGCTCCAGCACCGTGGTCTCGCCCCCGGACCGCAGCGCCAGCTGGCCGCGCCGCGCCGCCGCCAGCGCCCGCAGCCGGCCGAAGACCTGGCCCGCCACGGTCGACGGGTCGGCCCGCCGGGCGGCCGCGGCCCAGTCCATCGGCGGCCGGTGCAGCCAGCGGTTGTCGGCCGCGTGCGCGGGGTCGGCCGCCCACTGCTCGTCGTTGCCGAGCCCGAGCTCGTCGCCCATCCAGATCAGCGGGATCCCGCCGAAGGAGAACACCACCGAGTAGAGCGTCTCCAGCCGGTCCACCCCGGTCGGGTCGCCGGCCGAGATCCCGCACAGCGCCGCCGCCATCCCGGACGTACGGGCGTCGCCGGTGGCCTCGTTCTCCTGGAACAGCGCGCCGCGGGCGAACGACCCCGCGTGCCGCCCGGCGTAGAACCGGGCCAGGAACCGGCGGTGGTCGAACCCGTTCCAGCCCACCGCGGCGGCGTCGGTGTCCGAGACGGCCCAGCCGATGTCGTCGTGGCAGCGCAGGTAGGTGACCCAGCCGGTCGGCGCCGGCGCGGCCCGCAGCCGGGCCAGCGCCCGGGCCGCCAGCCGCGCGTCCCGGGTCGCCAGCGACGACCAGAGCAGCACCATGAGCTGGTTGTGGTAGGCGAGGTCGCACTCGGGCCGGTAGCGGTCGTGCGCACCCAGGTATTGCACGAGCATCTCCGGCGCGACGATCGCCTCGGCCTTGAACAGCACCCCGGGGGCGGCCAGCCGGGTCAGCGCCCGGTACGCCTGCACCAGCAGGTGCGCCTCGGGCTGGTTCTGGCAGTCGGTCCCCAGCCGCTTCCAGAGGAACGGCACCGCGTCCAGCCGCAGCACGTCCACCCCGTGGTTGGCCAGCTCCAGCATCGTGCCGAGCATCGCCGCGAAGACCTCGGGGTTGGTGTGGTCCAGGTCCCACTGGTAGTCGTTGAACGTCGTCCAGACCCAGCCGCCCATCTCCGCCACGTGGGTAAAGCTGCCGGGCGCGGTGTCCGGGAAGACCTCCGGCAGCGTCCGCTCGTACGCGTCGGGTTGCGTCCGGTCCGGGAAGACCAGGTAGAAGTCCTGGTACGCGGGATCGCCGGCGGCGGCCCGGCGGGCCCAGGCGTGCTCCCGCGCGGTGTGGTTGAGGACCAGGTCCACGCAAAGCGCGATGCCGCGCGAGCGCAGGTCGGCGGCGAGGTCCTCCAGGTCGGCCATGCTGCCCAGCCGCGGGTCGACCGCGGTGTAGTCGGCCACCGCGTAGCCGCCGTCGTTGGCGCCCTCGCGCGGCCTGAGCAGCGGCATCAGGTGCAGGTACGTCACGCCCAGCTCGGCCAGGTAGTCCAGCTTGTCGCGGACACCGGCCAGGGTGCCGGCGAACCGGTCGGTGTAGCAGGCGTACCCGATCGTGCGCGAGCGCTGGAACCAGCCCGGGTCGACCTCGCGGCGGCGGTCCAGCACCCGCAGCGGCCAGGGCCGGGCGGCGGCCGCGTCCAGGGCCTGGCCGACCAGCCGGCGGACCAGCTCGGGCACGTCCGTGCGGTCGCCGTAGAGCACGGTCAGCGGCTCGACGATGTCCGGGTGGACCTGCTCGAGCCGGGCGGTGAAGGCCTCGCCCTCGAGCGCGCCGAGCCGTCCCCGGGCCGGCGGGCCGATCGCCGTGACGAGCTCGTCCAGCAGCTCGGCGGCGGACTGCCCGGAGGGCGACCGGATGTCGACCATGTCCGGACCTTATGCGAAAGCGCTGCCGCCGCCGGTGTCCGGTGGGGGCGGACCGGTCGTGCCGCGCACCACCAGCCGGGTCGGCAGCACCAGGTCCATGGCGATGCCGTCCCCGTCCCCGGCCAGCACGGCCAGCAGCCGGCGGGCGGCCAGCTCGCCCTGCCGGCGGACCGGCTGCGCGATCGTGGTCAGCTCGCCGGCCGGGGCCATCTCGTGGTCGTCGAACCCGATCAGCGACACCCGCCCGGGCACCGCCAGCCCGGCCCGGCGCAGCACCTGCAGCGCGCCCAGCGCCATCTCGTCGGACTCGGCGAAGATCGCGGTCGGCAGCCGGCGCCCGGCCAGCAGCTGCTCGGCCGCCCGCATCCCGCCGGTGACGCCCCAGGGCTCGGGTACCACCCGGTCCGGCCCGACCGGGATACCGGCCTCCCCCAGCGCGGCCTCGAAGCCCTCCCGCCGGGCCGCGGTGGTGGACCGCCCGACCGGGTCCGAGGGCTCGCCGCTGATCATGACGATGTCGCGGTGCCCGAGCAGGACCAGGTGCCGTACGGCCATCACCGCGCCGGCCCGGTCGTCCACGCCGACCCGGGCGAAACCGTCGACGGGACCGCCGATCACGGCCAGCGGCACGCCCAGCGCCTGCAGCGCGGTCTGCTCGGCCGGGTCCAGCGACGAGGCCACCGCGAGCACCGCGTCCACCCGCCGGCGCAGCGGCATCGTGCCGAAGAAGCGGTTGCGGCCCTCGGGGTCGCCGACGTTGTAGAGCAGCAGGTCGTAGCCGGCCTCCCGCAGCGGGCCCTCCACGCCCGTGAGGACCTCGGAGAAGAACCACCGGGTGGCGAACGGGACGATGACCCCGATCGCGTGCGTCCGGCCGGAGGCGAGCCGGGACGCGGCCGGCGAGGGCACGTACTCCAGCTCGGCGGCAGCGCGCAGCACCCGCTCCCGGGTCGGTTCCGACACCTTGGCCGAGCCGCGTAGCGACCGGGACACGGTCGAGGCGGACACGCCCGCCCGGCGCGCCACGTCGAGGATGCCGGCCTGCCCGTTGACGGACGGTGGTGCGCCCATTCGACCTCCTCGTCGTCACACGCGGAGCGTGCACGGCACGCGAGCCGCAGGTGTCAGGTCACACCATGAAAACGATGTCACGCCAAAGAGTGGCCTGGATCACACCAGTGTGCAAAGGTCGGGCCGCACGCTCGTGACGCGAGCATGTCGCCACGAGACCGGATGTGTCCAGCAGGAGGCATGATGCCGGCCACCAGCCGTCGACGCCCGGCCACGAGCCAGGGCGTGACGTGACGGCGCAATGGTGCACCGGAACATCCTGCCGCCCGCGCGCCGCATCCGGTCGACGGGGCGAGCACGCCACTATGCCGGGGCCAAGAGGTACCCAGGGGACGTTTCCCTGGTGTTTCCTCCCCGGACGAATCCGGTAAGAACGCGGTCACCGCGCCCGGGGTCTCCCTCGCGAGAGGTGGCCCGCGGACGTTCGTACGCAGGGAACGATCGAGACAGGAGCAGGTATGGGCAGGCGGAAGGCCATCCAGCAGGTGGCTCTGGCGGCGGCGGTTGCCCTGGCGGCGTCGGCGTGTCTGAGCAGTAGCGGAAGCAGCAGCGGCGGGAGCAGCGGCACGAAGGCCGGCGACGGCAACGTCGAGATCATCTTCGGCTTCGGTGGCGCGCAGTCCAAGGGCTTTCAGGCGGCGTTCACGGAGTGGGAGAAGACCTCCGGGATCAAGGTCAAGTTCACGGAGGCGTCGCAGTCCTTCGACACTCTGATCCGGACCCGGGTGCAGGCGAACAACGTGCCGGACATCGCGCTGTTCCCGCAGCCCGGCATCCTCAAGGACTTCGTCGCCCAGAACAAGATGACGGACCTGTCGACGCAGCTGGACGTGAACCAGCTCCAGTCGCAGCTCATCTCGGGCGTGCTCGACGCGGGCAAGGTCGGCGACAAGTTCTACGGCGTGCCGATCTCGTACAACGTCAAGAGCCTGGTCTTCTACCCGAAGAAGGCCTGGGACGCGGCGGGCTACAAGGTCCCGACCACGCAGGCCGAGCTGACCACGCTGACCAACCAGATCAAGGCCGCCGGCACCACCCCGTGGTGCCTCGGCATCGAGTCGGGCTCGGCGACCGGCTGGCCGGCCACCGACTGGGTCGAGGACGAGATGCTCCGGAGCGCCGGCCCGGAGACCTACGACAAGTGGGTCTCGCACGCGATCCCGTTCAACGACCCGTCGGTGAAGACGGCCGCGACGAATTTCCAGAACCTCGTGCTGGCCAACGGCAACGTCCTCGGTGGCACCAAGGGCGCCGTGAGCACGAACTTCGCGACCGCGGGGAACCCGATGTTCAACGCGAAGCCGGGCTGCATGATGCTCAAGCAGGGCAACTTCATCACCCAGTCCGGGTTCTTCCCGAAGAACATCGTCGCCGACATCGACAACCAGGTCGGCGTCTTCTACTTCCCGGGCGAGGACGCGAACACCAAGCCGGTGCTCGGCGGCGGTGACCTGGCCGCGGTGTTCAACGGCAAGGACGACGACACCAAGAAGGTCATGGCGTTCATGACCGGTCCGGACTTCCCGGGCTGGAAGGACTCCGACGGCTTCCTGTCGCCGCGCAAGGACTACGACGTCAGCAAGTACACGTCGAACCTGACCCGGCAGATGGCCGACATCGGCAACAAGGCCACGGTGTTCCGCTTCGACGGGTCCGACCAGATGCCCGGCGCCGTCGGCTCCGGTTCGTTCTGGAAGGGCATGACCGCCTGGATCAGCGGGCAGCAGACGCTGGACCAGGCCTTGACCAGCATCCAGCAGAGCTGGCCGAGCTGACCCACTGAGGCCGGGGCCGGGGCGACCGCGAGGTCGCCCCGGCCTCTCGCTTCCCCTGAAGAAAGGAGTCGGGTCAGTGGTCAAAGTGATCAACACGCTGCTGGCGATCGTCGGCGGTGTGGGCGGCGCGCTGGTGCTGTACTGGCTGCTCAACTTCATCGCTGAACGGCTGCCGGCGCGGTGGGAGGACCGGGTCAAGCCGTACTTCTACATCCTCCCCGCGGTCGCCGCGCTCGGCCTCTACCTCGTGTATCCGCTGATCCAGACGATCATCTACAGCTTCGCCAACAACACCAGCAGCGCCTGGGTCGGCTTCAAGAACTACACGGACCTCCTGTCCCAGCGGGACTTCCAGATCACGCTGGTCAACACGCTGCTCTGGATCCTGATCGCCCCGGCGGTCGTGGTCGCGCTCGGGCTCGCGGTCGCGACGCTGGCCGACCGGCTGGCGCCGCGGGGCGAGCAGACGGCGAAGACGCTGATCTTCCTGCCGATGGCGGTCAGCGGCGTGGCCCTGGCCGCGATCTGGCGGTTCATCTACGAGGTCCGCCCGGCCGGCGAGCCCCAGATCGGGCTGCTCAACGCCGTCGTCACCAAGCTCGGCCACGACCCGGTGGCCTGGCTGCAGCTGAGCACCGGCAAGACGAACACGTTCCTGCTCATGGTCGTGCTGATCTGGAGCCAGGTCGGGTTCTCGATGGTGCTGCTGTCCGCGGCCATCAAGGGCGTCCCGGACGAGACGCTGGAAGCCGCGCGCATCGACGGGGCCAAGGAGCGGCAGGTCTTCTTCCGCATCGTGGTCCCGCAGATCTGGGGCACGGTGATCACGGTCTTCGTGACCACGCTGATCAACGTGATGAAGATCTTCGACATCGTGTACGTGATGACCGGCGGCAACTTCAACACCAACGTGGTCGCCGTCCGCTTCATCAACGAGCTCATCACCAACGGCAACCAAGGCCGGGCGGCCACCATCGTGGTGATCCTCGTGATCGCGATCATCCCGCTGATGGTCTATCAGGTACGGAACTTCCGGGCCCAGGAGGCGGCGCGATGACCAGCACCATCACCCCTCCCGTCGAGGGGCCGGGCCGACTCGGCCGGGCGTTCCCGCGTAGGACCGACACCGCCCCGGTCGCCAGCCGGGCCGGCTGGGGCGTCCGCATCACGATGGTCGTGGTCTGCGCCCTCTGGATCATCCCGACGCTGGGGCTGCTCATCACCTCCTTCCGCACCCAGGACGCGGCGAACGACTCCGGCTGGTGGACGGTCATCACGAAGCCGTTCAGCAACTGGACGTTCACCAACTACAGCCAGGTGCTCCGGGAGGGCGGCGGGAACGCGTTCCTCAACAGCCTCGCGGTCAGCCTGCCGGCGACCATCATCCCGGTGATGATCGCGGCCTTCGCCGCGTACGCGTTCACGTTCATGAGGTTCCCGTTCCGGGACACCATATTCATCATCATCGTGGCGCTGATCGTGGTGCCGAACCAGGTCTCGTTCGTGCCGCTGCTGAAGATCTACGGCTCGCTCGGGCTGACCGGCACGTTCCCGGCGGTCTGGCTGGCCCACATCGGGTTCGGCATGCCGCTGGCGATCTTCCTGTTGCGCAACTACATGTCGACGCTGCCCCTCGGGGTGATCGAGTCGGCGAAGATCGACGGCGCCAGCCACTTCCAGACGTTCTGGCGGCTGATCGTGCCGATGTCGGTGCCGGCGCTGGCGTCGTTCGCGATCTTCCAGTTCCTCTGGACCTGGAACGACCTGCTGGTGGCGCTGATCTTCCTCGGCCCGGGCGAGAACGGGACGCTCACGCTCCAGGTGCAGGGCCTCATCGGGCAGCAGAACCAGGGCTGGCAGCTGCTCACCGCCGGCGCGTTCCTGTCGATGGTGATCCCGCTGGTCGTGTTCCTGTCCCTGCAGCGGTACTTCGTCCGCGGGCTCACCGCGGGCTCCGTCAAGGGCTGATCCCCTCGGTGGACCTGCTGTCCTCAGGTCCGGAGCGGCCGAACCGGGCCGTCCGGATCTGGCGACGGCGCAGCGTACGTGTGGCGGCGGCCGTCCTCGGGGCGGCCGTCGCCCTGCTGCTGGTGAGGTCCACTTCGGACAGATCACCGTCCTCAGTGGACCGTACGGTGGCGGCGGCGGCCCCGGTGCCGACCCCGCCGTACGACCGGCGGCCGGGGCGGACGCCGATCGCAGCGCCGGTCCGGTCCGGGGCGTCGCTGTCCGGCGGGCTGCCGGCGACCGGGCCGCCGGCCCGGACCGCCGCGGTGCGGGCGGTCGACCTGGTGCTGGGGCGGTTCTGCCTGGAGCCGGCCGCCTACGCGTACACGCTCGGGCCGGAGGGGGTCGGGCGGGCCGGGGACTGGCGGCACGTCACGGTGCTGCTGTTCCGGTTGGAGCGGGGCGGGACCGACCCGGCGCTGCGGCTGGCGCTGGACTGGACCGGCCGCGAGTACCGCTGGACCGGACCGGCGGAGCTCCTGCGAGGCTGTTGAGTCAGCGGGGGAGCCAGCTGAAGCCCCTGATGCCCTTCCAGGTGCAGTAGCCGGCGCCGACGAAGCCGACCACGAGCCCGGTCAGCGTGACCGCGTTGTACGTGCCCTGGCCGCTGGAGACCAGGATGCAGATCAGCGCGATCAGCAGGAACAGCAGGGAGAGCAGGCCCCAGCGCACGTTCCGCTTGCGGGGCTCGGCCATGGCGGCAGCGTACCCGCGGATGTGACAGCCTGGCGTGATGGCGACGACCCGCACCGGCCCGGCCTGACCGGTGGACCTGCTGTCCTCCGGCCCGCGCCGGCCGCGGCGGGCGGCCGGGCTCCGGCGGCGGCTGACCCCGCTCGGACGGTGGCTCGCTCCGGTCGGCCGGCGGCTGGCGCCGTACTGGCGGCGGCGGGGCGTGCGGGCCGGGATCGGTGTGCTGGTCGCGATCGTCGTGCTGGCGCTGCTGCGGTTCACCGCCGACGTGAGCCGGCCCGTGCCCGCCCCGCGCCCCGCGGCCGCGCCGGAGACGCCGCTGCCGCCGGCCGAGACGTTCGACCGGCTGCCCGGGCGGACCCCGATCCCGGCCCCGGCCCAGACCGGGGACCTGCTCTCCGGCCCGCTGCCGGCGATGGCCGCTCCCACCGCGGTCACGGCCCGGCAGGCCGCCGGGCTCGTGCTCGGCCGCTACTGCCCCGACCTGTCCCGGTTCTCCATCGAGCTGAAGCCCGACACCGACGGGCGCAACGCCGACTACCACCACCTCTTCGTGCTCGTCACCGACGTGCTGTTCACCGACTCCGGGCCGGCGCTGCAACTCTCGCTGGACTGGGAGGGCCGCAACTACCGCTGGCTCGGACCGCTGACCCTGCTGCGGGGCTGTTGACCGGCCGGCGTGTGGAAGCCTTTGCCCATGCCGCGGACATTCACCGAGCTGGCCGAGGTTCCGGTCGATCCCGACCGGGCGCTGCTGCACGAGGAGGGCTGGCAGTCGTGGACGCCGACCACGGCGTACCGGCTGCAGGACCGGCCCTGGCGCAGCGCCGCCCCGCAGTTCCGGGCGATGAACTACCAGGACCCGGCCGGGCTGCCGGACGGCTTCTCCGGAGCGGGGCTGCTCGCGCTGGATCCGGGCGACGGCGGCGCCGTCCGGGTCTGGGCCGCCGCGGACCGGACGGTCGCGGTGCCGGAGATCCGGGCCGCGGTGCACGGCGACCGGGTCGTGGTCAGCGCCGACGGCCCGGTGCTGGAGACGACGCACGCCGGCGGGCTGCAGGGCGCGCTGGGGGAGTGGGCCGGGAGGTACGCGGGGATCGGGCCGATCCGGCCGGCGCCGAGGATCTGGTGCTCCTGGTACCACTACTTCACCCAGGTCACCGAGGCCGACATGATCGAGAACCTGGACGCGATGGACCGGCTGGAGCTGCCGGTCGAGGTGGTCCAGCTCGACGACGGCTACCAGAGCGAGATCGGCGACTGGCTCACGCTCTCGGACCGGTTCGACTCGCTGGCCGACCTGGCCGCGCGGATCAGGGACCGGGGCCGGCGGGCCGGCATCTGGGTCGCGCCGTTCCTGCTCGGCGCCCGCTCGGCCACCCTGCGCGAGCACCCGGACTGGGCCGTCGGCGGCGCCTCCGCCGGCCACAACTGGGACCAGGACCTGTACGGGGTGGACGCCACCCACCCGGCCGCGCTGGCCTGGCTGACCGAGGTCTTCAGCACCCTCCGCGGCCTCGGCTTCGACTTCTTCAAGATCGACTTCGTCTACGGCGCGGCCCTGCCCGGGGCCCGGCACGACCCCGGCCTGACCCCGGTGCAGGCGTACCGGCAGGGGGTGTCGGCGATCCGGGCCGCGGTCGGGGACGCGTACGTGCTGGGCTGCGGGGCGCCGATCCTGCCCTCGATCGGGCTGGTCGACGGGATGCGGATCGGCGCCGACATCGCGCTGCACTACGAGCCCGAGCGCGGCGACATGACGCAGCCCTCGCAGCGGACGGCGACGATGAACGGGGTGGCCCGGGCGTACCAGCAGGGGCGGTTCTGGGTGAACGACCCGGACTGCCTGGTGGCCCGGCCGGAGGTGGAGCGGCGGGAGGACTGGGCGGAGCACGTGGCCCGGTACGGCGGGCTGCGCGGGTCCTCCGACCGGCTGGCCGCGCTGGACGACTGGGGCCTGGAGACGACCCGCCGCACGCTGGCGACGGTGCCGCCACCGGTCCCGTTCCCGGGTTAGTCTCGGCGCCATGCCCTCGATCGAGCCGCTGGGAGTCCGGGCGATCGCCTGGACGCACTTCGAGCCCCCGTCCGAGGTGCCCTGGACGACCGATGCGGACGGCGGCGAGGCGCTGGCCGAGTTCGCCGGGCGGGCCTGCTACCAGTCCTGGACCAAGCCCAACCCGCGGACCGCGACCAACGCCGGCTACCTGCGGCACATCCTCGAGGTCGGGCACCTGTCCGTGCTGGAGCACGGCTCGGTCACCTTCTACCTCACCGGCGTGTCCCGGTCGCTGACCCACGAGCTCATCCGGCACCGGCACTTCTCGTACTCGCAGCTGTCCCAGCGCTACGTCCCGGAGCGGGACGCGGCCATGGTCGAGCCGGACGTGATCGCCGGCGACCCGGAGCTGCACGCGAAGTTCGTCGAGGCCACCGAGGCGTCGCTGGCCGCGTACACGGCCCTGCTGGAGGGGCTGGAGAAGCGGTTCGCGGACGTCGGCAACGCGACGCTGCGGCGCAAGCAGGCCCGGCAGGCGGCCCGCGCGGTGCTGCCGAACGCGACCGAGACCAAGATCGTCGTCACCGGCAACTACCGGGCCTGGCGGCACTTCGTCGCGATGCGGGCGACCGAGCACGCCGACGTCGAGATCCGCGAGCTGGCCGTGGCCTGCCTGCGGGAGCTGCAGCGGGTCGCGCCGAACGCGTTCGCGGACTTCGCCATCGCCGCCCTCGACGACGGCACCGAGGTCGCCAGCAGCCCCCTCGTCAGCGAGGGATGAGCCCGCACCGAGTAGTTTGTGGCCATGAGGCAGCCGGATGAGGCGCGGCCGTTCGGCCGCCTGGTGACCGCGATGGTCACGCCGTTCACCACGGACGGGTCGCTCGACGTCGACGGCGCGCAGCGGCTGGCCACCTACCTGGTGGACGAGCAGCGCAACGACGGGCTGGTGATCAGCGGTACCACCGGTGAGTCGCCGACGACCAGCGACGAGGAGAAGGACCGGCTGCTGCGGGCGGTCGTGGAGGCGGTCGGCGATCGGGCCTCGGTCATCGCCGGCGCCGGCACCAACGACACCGCGCACACGCTGCACCTGGCCGCCGCCGCGGAGAAGGCCGGCGCGGACGGCGTGCTGCTGGTCACCCCGTACTACAGCAAGCCGCCGCAGGCGGGCCTGCTGGCGCACTTCCGGGCGGCCGCGGACGCGACCGGCCTGCCCGCGATGCTCTACGACATCCCCGGCCGGACCGGCAGTGCGATCCGGACCGAGACGCTGGTCGCGCTGGCCGAGCACCCGCGGATCGTCGCGGTCAAGGACGCCAAGGGCGACTTCGACGCCAGCGCCTGGGTGATGGCCCGCACGCCCCTGGCGTACTACTCCGGTGACGACAAGGTCACGCTCCCGCTGCTGTCGATCGGCGCGATCGGCGTGGTCGGCGTGCCGACCCACCTGGTCGGCGCGCGCACCAAGGACATGATCGAGGCGTACGGGAAGGGCGACGTGGCCGGCGCGCTGGCGCTGCACCGGGCGCTGCTGCCGGCGTACACCGGCTTCTTCCGGACCCAGGGCGCGATCCTGACCAAGGCCGCGCTGCGGCTGGCTGGGCAGCCCGGCGGCCCCGTACGGCTGCCGCTGGTCGACGCCACCGAGGCGGAGATCGAGACCCTGCGGGCCGACCTCGCCGCCGCACACGTGGACATCTGAGCGGGCGGACAGCTCGCACCACAGCTAGGAGCAGAGTGAGTCGTCAGAATCATGACGTGGGCGCGCCTCCGGCGCTGCCCGCCGGCGGCCTGCGGGTCGTCGCGCTCGGCGGTCTCGGTGAGATCGGCCGCAACATGACCGTCTTCGAGCACGCCGGCCGGCTGCTGATCGTCGACTGCGGGGTGCTGTTCCCGGAGGAGGACCAGCCCGGCGTCGACCTGATCCTGCCCGATTTCGGGTGGATCCGGGACCGGCTCGACCTGGTCGAGGCGGTGGTGCTCACGCACGGGCACGAGGACCACATCGGCGGGGTGCCGTACCTGCTGCGGGAGAAGCGGGACCTGCCGCTGATCGGCTCCCGGTTCACGCTCGCGCTGGTCGAGGCGAAGCTGCGCGAGCACCGCATCGAGCCCTACACGCTGACCGTGGCGGCGGGGCAGCGGGAGCAGCTCGGGCCGTTCGAGTGCGAGTTCTTCGCGGTCAACCACTCGATCCCGGACGCGCTCGCGGTGGCGATCCGGACCGACGCCGGGACCGCGCTGCACACCGGCGACTTCAAGATGGACCAGCTGCCGCTGGACGGGCGGCTGACCGACCTGGGCGGGTTCGCCCGGCTCGGCACCGAGGGCGTCGACCTGCTGCTCTCGGACTCGACCAACGCCGAGGTGCCCGGGTTCGTCACCTCCGAGCGCAACATCGGCCCGGTGCTCGACTCGGTGATCCGCGGGGCCACCCGGCGGGTCATCGTGGCCTGTTTCGCCTCGCACGTGCACCGGGTCCAGCAAGTGCTGGACTCGGCCGCCGCGCACGGCCGGTCGGTCGCGTTCGTCGGCCGCTCGATGGTCCGCAACATGGGTGTGGCCCGCGACCTCGGCCTGCTGCACGTGCCGCCGGGGCTGATGGTGACGCTGGACGAGGCCGCGGCGATGGCGCCGGACAAGGTCGTGCTGATCTCCACCGGTTCCCAGGGCGAGCCGCTCTCGGCGCTGGCCCGGATGGCCAACCGGGAGCACCCGTCGGTCCGCATCGAGCCGGACGACACCGTCATCCTGGCGTCCTCGCTGGTGCCGGGGAACGAGACCGCGGTCTACCGGGTGATCAACGGGCTGGCCCGGGAGGGTGCCCAGGTCGTGCACAAGGAAGTCGCGATGGTGCACGTCTCCGGGCACGCCCCGGCCGGCGAGCTGCTCTA
Source organism: Mycobacteriales bacterium (assembly GCA_035995165.1). Lineage (NCBI taxonomy): Bacteria > Bacillati > Actinomycetota > Actinomycetes > Mycobacteriales > Mycobacteriales bacterium. Next base: position 9,488 of record DASYKU010000016.1, on the reverse strand, counting down.
TCTGCTCAACGCGACCAAGCCGCGCAACCTCATGCCGGTGCACGGCGAGTGGCGGCACCTGCGGGCGCACGCCAAGCTCGCCGGGCTGACCGGGGTGCCGGCCGACCGGGTCGTGCTGGCCGAGGACGGGACCGTGGTGGACCTGATCGACGGGGTCGCCTCGATCACCGGCAAGGTCGACTGCGGCTTCGTGTACGTCGACGGCCTCGCGGTCGGCGACGTCGGCGAGGAGTCGCTCAAGGACCGCCGGATCCTCGGCGACGAGGGCTTCATCGCGATCACCGTGGTGGTCGACTCGGTCACCGGCAAGGTCAGCGGCACCCCGATCGTCTCCGGCCGCGGCTTCAGCGACGACCCGGTCGCGTTCGACCCGGTGCTGTCGCTGGTGGTGGCCGAGCTGGAGCGGGTCACCGCCGAGGGCGCGACCGACCCGCACCGGCTGGCGCAGAGCGTGCGCCGGGTGGTCGGGCGCTGGGTGTCCGACCGATACCGGCGCCGGCCGATGATCATCCCGACCGTGATCGAGGTCTAGCCCACCCGCCGCAGCCACGGCTGGGCCTCGACCATCGCGCCGCCGACCCCGTCCAGCCACCGGTACGCGGCGTCGTCCAGCACCATGAGCATGATCCGGGCCTGGCCGGCGAAGTAGTCCGGACCGCCCTGGAAGACGCCGTACCGGCGCCAGAGGTCGCCGGTGCCGTTCTCGGGGCTGAGCTTGCGCCAGACGGCGTCGGTGTCGGCCCGGCTGTGCCGGGTCCGGACGACGCAGAGGTTGCCGGCGTAGTGCACCCGCAGCGCCGTCTCGGCCGTCGCCGGATCGAGCGTCGTCGTGACCATCGCGACCTGGGTGGTGCCGGCGGGCAGGGGCGAGGTGGTGATGCCGGCCGGCAGGCCGCCGGGATAGGTGACGGACACGTCCCCGTACGTGCCGGGGTGGTGCTGGATCACGCTGTCCAGCGCGTCCAGGCCGCTCCGGCCGAGCAGGCCCGGCTGCCAGCCCCCGGTCGGGGCCGGGCAGGGCGGCGTGAACGGCCGGCTGGTCTCCGGCACGGCCGGCTCCGTGCCGCGGACGCCCTGGTCGGTCACGGTGATCGTGCCGTGCCCGTACCGGCCGGTGATGCGGGCCTGACCCCAGCGCGTCCCCCGGTACGCCTTCTGGTCGGCCAGCCGGGACACGTCCGCACCGACCAGCGTCACCGCGGGGGAGCAGCCCGGCGGCTGCTCGGGGCCGGGAATGCCGGGCAGGGCACTCGCGGTCGGGGCGCAGAACCGCACCGGCTTCCCCGGCGCGGCGAGCACCGTGCCGGCGGCGGTCACGAGGTCGCCGTCACGGACCCGGAGACCGGCGAGGGCAGGGGTGGGGGTGGCGCTCGGCGCGGCTGCCGCCGACTGCGTGCTCCCGCCGCCGTGGGTCGCCACCACCGCCACCGCCGCGCCCAGCACCACCACGACTCCCGCGGCCGCAGCCACCGGTGCCCATCGAGTCATCGTCGCCTCCGTGTGCCACAGATCATGCCAGCGGTCGGACGAGCGGGAAGGCCTCCAGGATCCCGGTCCCGTCGTCCAGCCGGAGCAGGGGTGCGCCCCACCCACCGGGCGACCGTGTCGGCGTCGCCCGGCGCAGCCTCCGTGCCGGGCTCGCTGATCGTCGTGTCCCTACTCCACCCTTGCGTCCGTACCCGGTTGGGTGTCCTGTTCCGGGTACGGCGCGTTGAGTCTGCCGGGTTGGGCCCCGCGGCTAGTCTCGGGCGCGTGACTGCCCGGACCTCGCCTCCCCGCTCGCGCGGCGGCGCGACCCGGGCGTCCTCCTCCCGGTCCAGGCGCCGGCCGGCGCGGCGACCGGCCCGCCGCCGCGGCGCCAGCCCACTGGCCCCGCTCGGCCGCGCGCTGTCCGGGTCCTGGCTGCTGCTCGCCCGCGGCGCCGGGGGAGCCGCCCGCGCCGTCGGCCGGCAGGCCGCGACCGCGCGGCTGGAGCCGGCCCACCGCCGCGACGGCGTCGGCCTGGCCGTGGTCGCGGTCGCGATCGTCACCGGCGTCGGGCTCTGGTCCGCCGGCGGGGGACCGGTCGGCCGGGGCGTGCACGACCTGCTGCGGATCTGCTTCGGCACGCTCGCGCTGGTGCTGCCGGTGCTGTTCCTGGCCGCCGGCGTGCACCTGCTGCGCCAGCTGCCGAAGCCGGAGGAGCGCGGCCGGGTCGGCATCGGCTGGGCCGCGCTCGCGGTCGCCGGCACCGGGCTGTTCCACCTCGGCAACGGCCTGCCCGCACAGACCGACGGGCGCCGGGGCGCCGGTGGCCTGCTCGGGGCCTGGCTGGCCGGCCCGCTGCAGCGCGGCGTCGGCACCGCGCTCGCGGTCCTGCTGCTGGTCCTGGTGCTGTTCTTCGGCCTGCTCGTGGTCACCAAGACGCCGGTCAACCGGATCCCGCACCGGCTGCGGGAGGGGCGGGACCGGCTGCTGCGCCGCCCGGTCGCCGCCGACGAGGCCGAGGACGAGCCGGCGGACGCGCCGACCGAGGAGCTGTCCGCCCCGCCGGTCCGGCTGCGCCGCCCGTCCCGCCGCCGCCAGGCCGCGATGACCGACCCCGACCCGTACGACGTGGAGGCGGCCGAGACCGCCACGCCGCTCCCGCCGGAGGATGAGGAGGAGCCGCCGCCCCCGCCGAAGGCGAGCCGCCGTCGGGGCCCGGTCGTCCCGGAGCCGCGGCCGGCCGCTCCCGGGCCCACCCCGGAGCTGCCGCCGGTCACCCGCCCGGTGCAGCTCTCGCTGGCCGGCGAGACCGACTACACGCTGCCCGCCTCGACCCTGCTGGCCGGCGGCACCCCGCCCAAGGCCAAGACCAAGGCCAACGACGCGGTCATCTCGGCCCTGCAGCAGGTCTTCCTCGAGTTCGGGGTCGACGCCGCGGTCACCGGGTTCACCCGTGGCCCGACCGTCACCCGGTACGAGGTGGAGCTCGGCCCCGCGGTCAAGGTCGAGCGGATCACCCAGCTGTCCCGCAACATCGCGTACGCGGTGAAGTCGGCCGACGTCCGCATCCTGTCGCCGATCCCGGGCAAGTCCGCGGTCGGCGTCGAGATCCCCAACACCGACCGCGAGCACGTCTCGCTCGGCGACGTGCTGCGCAGCGGCACCGCCACCCGCGACCAGCACCCGATGATCGTCGGCCTCGGCAAGGACATCGAGGGCGGCTTCGTGGTCGCCAACCTGGCCAAGATGCCGCACATCCTCATCGCCGGCGCGACCGGCGCGGGCAAGTCCTCCTGCATCAACACGATCATCGTGTCGATCCTGGTCCGGTCCACCCCGGACGAGGTCCGGATGATCCTCATCGACCCCAAGCGGGTCGAGCTGACGTCGTACGAGGGCGTGCCGCACCTGGTCACGCCGATCATCACCAACGCCAAGAGGGCCGCCGACGCGCTGCAATGGGTCGTCCGCGAGATGGACATGCGGTACGAGGACCTGGCCGCGTCCGGCGTCCGGCACGTGGACGACTTCAACCGCAAGGTGCTCAGCGGCGAGATCACCGCGCCGCCGGGCAGCGAGCGGGTCTACAAGCCGTACCCGTACCTGCTGGTGATCGTGGACGAGCTGGCCGACCTGATGATGGTGGCGCCGCGCGACGTCGAGGACTCGGTCGTCCGGATCACCCAGCTGGCCCGGGCCGCCGGCATCCACCTCGTGCTGGCCACCCAGCGGCCGTCCGTGGACGTCGTGACCGGCCTGATCAAGGCCAACGTGCCGTCCCGGCTGGCGTTCTCCACCTCCAGCCTGGCCGACTCCCGGGTCATCCTGGACCAGCCCGGCGCGGAGAAGCTGATCGGCCAGGGTGACGGGCTGTTCCTGCCGATGGGCGCGAGCAAGCCGCAGCGGATCCAGGGCGCGTTCGTGCCCGAGCAGGAGATCGCGGACGTCGTCGCGCACTGCAAGCAGCAGCTGCAGCCGGTCTACCGCGAGGACGTGACCGCACCTACGGCGGCCAAGAAGGAGGTCGACGAGGACATCGGCGACGATCTCGATGTGCTCCTGCAGGCGGTCGAGCTGGTGGTCTCGACCCAGTTCGGCTCGACCTCGATGCTGCAGCGCAAGCTGCGGGTCGGCTTCGCCAAGGCCGGCCGGCTGATGGACCTGATGGAGAGCCGCGGCGTGGTCGGCCCGTCGGAGGGCTCCAAGGCCCGCGACGTGCTGGTGAAGCCGGACGAGCTCGAAGGGCTGCTGGTCACTCTCCGTGGCTGAGATCGGCTGGCTGGACCGGGTCGACAAGGCCTCGGTCGACGCCGCGTACCGGGTCGTGCGGGGGGTCATGGAGCAGGGCGGCGCGGTCGGCTGGGTGCACGTCCCGGACCGGGCCGAGACCGCGGACTGGCTCACCGAGATCGCGGCCGAGATCGCGGCCGGCCGGACCCGGCTGGCGGTGGTCAGCTCCGGCGGCCGGGTCGAGGCGCTGGGCCGCTGGAGCCGTTACGCCAAGGCGGTGGTCGCGGTCAACGCCGAGATCGTCCAGGTGATGGTGCACCCCGACGCCCGCGGGCAGGGGCTGGCCCGGCTGCTCGTCGGCGCCCTGGTCGACGACGCCCGGGACAACCGGGTGGAGACGCTGACCCTGGACGTGCGCGGCAACAACCACGCCGCGATGGCCCTGTACGAGTCGTTCGGGTTCGAGGTCTCCGGCCGGCTGCCGGACTTCGTCGCGGTCGGGGACGAGCGCTGGGACCGGGTCCACTACCGGCTCGATCTGCGTACCGGCGACTACCCCGTACGGCGGCACGGGATGCGCCCGGTCGGCCCCGGAGCGTCCACGGTCCGTTCACCGAACCACCCTGGTGAGTCTTTGGCCGGACCGGCCGGAGACGCTTAGACTGATACAGGATCGCCCACACGACCTGCACAGCACCATGACCGGGAAGGTCCTCCACGTGGCCGACGACGTTCGCCCGCTCGGCGCTGCGCTCGCGGCCGCCCGGCGCGAGCGTGGGCTGTCCGTGGAGGAGGTCTCGGCGGCCACCCGGATCCGCCCGGCGATCATCCGTGCGATCGAGGCCGACGATTTCGAGGTCTGTGGCGGCGCCGTCTACGCGCGCGGTCACCTGCGCTCGGTGGCCCAGGTCGTCGGCGCCGACTCGCGGCCGCTGGTGGAGGAGTTCGACCGGCGGTTCCACCAGCCGGTGCCGGCGCTGCGGACCGCGCCGCTGGGCTCGTTCGAGCCACCCCGGGACGCGGGCCGGTCCGGGCGGCGGTCGCCGACCTGGGCCTCGGTCGCGGCCGGCGTGCTCGTCGTCGTGGTGATCTTCCTGGGCGTCAGCTGGTTCGTCGGCCGCGGTGGCGACGACGCCGCCGGGGCGCCGCAGGCGATCACGACCAGCGCTGCGGCCGCGCCGACCACGACCCCTGCGCCGAAGCCGAGCGCGACCGCGAAGCCGGCCCCGAAGGGGGTCGTGCTGCGGCTGCGGGCCAGCGGCGGGTCGAGCTGGGTGTCGGTCACGAACAGTCACGGAAATCAGCTCTTCCAGGGCATCCTGGCCGACGGCACGGCCAAGGAGTTCCGGGACGCGACGACGCTGTCCGTCCGCTTCGGCAACTCGCCCGCGGTCCGGGTCACCCAGAACGGCAAGGACGTCGGTGCGCCGCGCTGCGACCGTCAGGTCTGCACGGTCGCGTTCGGATCACCCACGGCCGGTTGACCAGAGCAGTCTTCCGACGCTAGTACGCTCGTCGGTGTGTCCGTTTCCCGTCGTGCTGCACTGGTGACCCTCGGCTGCGCCCGCAACGAGGTCGACTCCGAAGAGCTGGCCGGAAGGCTGACCGCGGACGGCTGGGAGCTCACCGACGACGAGGACGCCGACGTCGTCCTCGTCAACACCTGCGCGTTCGTGGCCAGTGCGAAGAAGGACTCGATCGACACGCTGCTGGCCGCCGCCGACGGGGACAGGAAGGTCGTCGCCGTCGGCTGCCTGGCCGAGCGGTACGGCTCGGAGCTGGCCGACAGCCTGCCCGAGGCGGCCGCGGTGCTCGGCTTCGACGCGTACACGGAGATCGGGGACCGGCTCGACGACGTGCTGGCCGGCCGCCCGCTGACGCCGCACTCGCCCCGGGACCGGCGCACGCTGCTGCCGATCAGCCCGGTCGAGCGGCAGGGCGTGACGGTCTCGGTGCCGGGCCACGGTTCGGCCGCGCCCGGAACCTCGGCCGCGCCCGGAACCTCGGCCGCGCCCGGAAGCTCGGCCGCGCCCGAGACCGAGGTGCCGGGCTGGACGCCGCCGGTGTTGCGGCGCCGGCTGGAGAACTCGCCGGTGGCGCCGCTGAAGCTGGCCTCCGGCTGCGACCGGCGGTGCGCGTTCTGCGCGATCCCGTCCTTCCGCGGCTCGTTCGTCTCCCGGCCGCCGGCCGAGGTGCTGGCCGAGGCCCGCTGGCTGGCCGAGCAGGGCGTCCGCGAGCTGGTCCTGGTCAGCGAGAACTCGACGTCGTACGGGAAGGACCTCGGCGACCTGCGGCTGCTGGAGCAGCTGCTGCCGGAGCTGGCCGCGGTGCCCGGGATCGTCCGGGTCCGGCTGTCCTACCTGCAGCCGGCCGAGACCCGCCCGTCGCTGGTGGCCGCGCTGGCGGGCACGCCCGGCGTCGCGCCGTACTTCGACCTGTCCTTCCAGCACTCCAGCGAGGCCGTGCTGCGGCGGATGCGCCGGTTCGGCAACACCGACCGCTTCCTGGGGCTGCTGGAGCAGATCCGCGCGCTCGCGCCCACCGCCGGGGTCCGGTCCAACGTGATCGTCGGCTTCCCGGGCGAGACCACGGACGACGTGGCCGAGCTGACCCGGTTCCTGACCGGGGCCCGGCTGGACGCGATCGGCGTGTTCGGCTACTCCGACGAGGACGGGACCGAGGCCGCCGGGTACGACGGCAAGGTGCGCACGGACGTGGTCGACCGGCGGGTGGCCCGGATGACCGACCTGGTCGACGAGCTGATGGCGCAGCGGGCCGAGGAGCGTCTCGGCGAGACCGTCGAGGTGCTGGTCGAGGCGATCACCGGCGACGGGGTCGAGGGCCGCGCCGCCCACCAGGCCCCCGAGGTCGACGGGGCCACGCTGGTGACCGACGCGCCCGTCGACGTCCGGGTCGGCGACCTGGTCCGGGCCGAGGTCACCGGCAGCGCCGGGGTCGACCTCACCGCCCGCTACCTGGACACCGCGGACGCGGTGGCCCGCCCGGTGGTGGCGGCCGGTCGGTGAGCGCGGTGGCGCCGGAACCCGCGGTCCCGAAGCCGTCCGTGCCGGGCGTCACGGGCCCGGTCCCGGCCGTCCCGGACCCGGTCGCCACGCCGGCCCAGACCGTCCGCGTCGTGAACGTGGCCAACGGGCTGACCCTGCTGCGGCTGCTGCTGGTGCCGGTGTTCGCCTGGGCGCTGGTGCAGCAGCACGGCACCGACACGTCCTGGCGGCTGGTCGCGTTCGTGATCTTCGCGGTCGCCTCGCTCACCGACCGGCTGGACGGGGACCTGGCCCGCAAGCGCGGCCTGGTCACCGAGGTCGGGAAGCTGGCCGACCCGATCGCGGACAAGGCGCTGACCGGGACCGCGCTGGTCGGGCTGTCCGCGCTCGGCCTGCTGCCCTGGTGGGTGACCGTGGTGATCCTGATCCGGGAGGGCGGCATCACGCTGCTGCGGTTCTGGGTGATCCGGCACGGGGTGATCCCGGCGTCGCGCGGCGGCAAGTACAAGACGTTCCTTCAGACGATCGCGATCGGGCTCTACCTGCTGCCGCTGCACGACCTGCTGGCGACCGCGGCGGCCTGGGTGATGGGGGCGGCGCTGGTGCTGACGGTCGTGACCGGGGTCGACTACGTGGCCCGGGCGCTGGCGCTGCGGCGGGCGGCGAGCGCACCGTGAGCGGGCCGGACGCCGGCAGCGGCTGGCCCCCGACCGGACCTGCCTGGCCGGTCGGCGAGACCTCGGCCGGGCCCCCGGGTGCGTCCTCGCCCGGGAGGTCGGCGGCCGGGGCCGGGAGGTCGGCGGCCGGGGCCGGGAGTTCGGCGGCGGCCGGGCCGGCGGGTGGATCCGGCCGTGCGGGGGCGACGCCGGCGGAGGTGCTGGCGGCGTTGGTGGCGGCGGGGGCGACGGTGGCCGTCGCGGAGTCGCTGACCGGCGGGCTGCTGACGGCGGCGTTGACCGAGCCGGCCGGGGCGAGCGCGGCCGTGCGGGGCGGGCTGGTCGTCTACGCGACGGAGCTCAAGGCGGTGCTCGCCGGCGTACCGGTCCCGCTGCTGGACGCCGAGGGACCGGTCAGCCCGGACGTCGCCGCCGCGCTCGCGGCCGGCGCCCGGGACCGCCTCGGGGCCACGTACGGGCTGGGCATCACCGGGGTGGCCGGGCCGGAGCCGCAGGACGGCAAGCCGGTCGGCACCGTCTACATCGGGCTCGCCGGTCCCGGCACCGGATCCGTACGGCACCTCACGCTGGCCGGGACGCGGGCCGAGATCCGGTCCGCGAGCGTGGCCGCGGCCCTGGAGCTGCTCCTGTTCGCATTACGGGAGAGGACCTCGGAATTGCCGAGGTGATTACAGCGTTTCGCTGTTGGCGTACAGGCGATCGTGGCGAGGCCGCGGTCCGTTCGTAGAGGTACGGTGACGACACGAACCACGACAACGGGAGGGGCGCGCAGATGACTTTGCTCCGCCGTGTTCTGGGGGACACGCTGCGCGGCCGTCGGCTGCGTCAGCGACGGACCCTGCGCGAGGTGTCGGGTGCGGCCCGGGTCAGCCTCGGGTACTTGTCCGAGGTGGAACGCGGGCAGAAGGAGGCCTCCTCCGAGCTGCTCGCGTCGATCTGCGACGCACTCGACGTGAAACTGTCCGATCTCCTGTCCGAGGTCTCCGAGACGATGCGCCGCTCCGAGCGGGCGGCCGAGGTGGCGCGGATGCCGGGCCGGGTCACGATCCCGGCTCCCGCGCGCAGGCCGGTGCCGGCCGGGGTGGGCGGTCCCGCCCGCCCGGACCGGTTCGAGGACCTGCCCGAGTTCGACGGGGCGTTCGACGACCTGGAGGACGGCGGGTTCGAGGAGTCCGGTGCGGACTCCTTCGACGAGGCCGAGTTCGCCGACGCGCTGGGGGCGGCCTCCGAGCCGGCCCCGGGTGGGGCGAGCGACAGCCTCGCGACGCTGCCCGAGCCCGGCGAGGAGCTGGAGCTCGACGACGTCGACCTGGCCGAGCTCGAGACCGGCGACGGCCTGGGTGAGCTCGAGGTGCTGGTCGGGCTGACCGACCTGGTCGGCCGGGACACCCCGCCGTACTCGGCCCGCTGCCTCGCGGCGGCGTAGGAAAGCGCAATTCTCAGGAGCCTGCCGGCGGACACGCTGGCAGGCTCCTTGCGTTCGGGGTCGCCGGGTGGCATCAAGTGGGGGTGCCGGACCGTTCGCGCGACCCGCTGGACCACCTGATCCGCTCCACCGTGCCCACCGCGGTCGCGTCGGCGGCGCCGCGGCGCTCGGGCGGCACCCGGT
>DASYKU010000015.1 GCA_035995165.1 Mycobacteriales bacterium | reverse complement strand
TCTGGAAGACCGTGCCCTCCGCGTACTGCACGGTGACGTTGGTCGCCTGCACGGTGCCGCAGGTCAGGCCGGTGGTGCTGCCGGACTTGCAGATCGACTGCCCGACGACCGCGTTGCCGGCACCGGTGATCGACTGGCTGGAGCCGTTGTAGAGGTTGACCGTCGGCGACGCCGGCTGGCCGGTGTTCTGCACCAGACCGAAGTCGCTGGTCGGGAAGTGCGAGTCGACCGAGGGGCCGAGCGGGCTGCCGTCGGAGGCGAAGTACGCCGGCAGGCCCGCGGTGCAGTGCCCGGCGGTGACCACGCCGCCGGTGGTGTTGAAGCCGGCCGAGCAGCGGAAGCTGTCGGTCAGGATCGCGTCGCCGCCCTGCAGCTGCGGGGCGAAGCCGGCACTGGTGTGCTGGATCCGGACGGCCGAGCCGTACCGGGCCGCGGTCTTCTCCAGGGTGGCGGCCCGGGCGGCCGGCGCCGCGGCCGAGATCGTGACGACGACCTGGTTGGCCTTCGGGTCGACGCCCCAGGCGCTGCCGGGCGTCCGGGGGGCCTTGTTCAGCGCGGCCGTGATGCCGTCCAGCTGCGCCGAGCTGTGGCTGACGACCTTGGCCCGCGCGCCGGCGGCGGTGACCGTCTTCGCGGCGGCGGCGTCGGTCACGGTGACCACCAGCGCGCCGGTCCTGGCGTCGAGGTAGCTGCCGGCGCCCTTGACCGCGCCGACCTGCGTGGTGAGCTTGTCCGCCAGGGCCGATTGGCTACGCTGCGCGGCGACCCTGGCGGAAGCGGTGGTGGTGTCGACGCCGGTCGCGGCGACGAGGACCGCGGACTCGGCGGACAGGACGGCGGAGCCGCCCGGTGCTGGGGCCGCGGACGCGCTGCCCGAGGGCAGCGCGAGCGCCCCTGCGGCCGCGAGGACGGCGGCCGCGGCGACGAGGACCGTACGTCCCCGGCGCGGGTGTGCAGTTCCCATTCAAATCTCCTCGAGAGTCGACGTTCACGCCCGAACGGCGTGCTTCCGGAACCATCTCGCGGAGGAGCATTATTAGGCCGTTCGGCCCAGAACTCCTCTGTGGGTATGTGGACACCCTCATCGGAACAGTCCGTCCGGGTCAACCTTTCGCAATGCCTAACCACCCGAACGGCCCAGCAATTACTACACCGAGTTCTCGCAACGTGCTCGAACGACCAGAACGCCCACCGCCGGAGCGGTGGGCGTTCCAGGTCGAGCGACGTGCATTCGGCCTAACGTGCGTACGTCTAGAAGACGTGCAGGCCGAACAGACCGAGGGGCTCGGTGACCGGCTGGAAGAACGTCGTCCCGCCGGAGGTGCAGTTGCCGCTGCCGCCGGAGGTGAGGCCGAAGGCGATCGTGCCGCGGTAGAGCGAGCCGCCGCTGTCGCCGGGCTCGGCGCAGACGGAGGTGCGGATCAGGCCGGTGACGGTGCCCTCGGCGTACCGGACGGTCGCGTTGAGCTGCTGCACGGTGCCGGAGTGGATGCCGGTGGTGCTGCCGCGACGGGTCACGGTGCTGTTGACGGCCGGGGTGCCGGAGGAGGTGATGTCCTGGCTGCCGACGGTGCCGGAGGCCGGCACGGTGCCGGTGTAGCGCACCACGCCGTAGTCGTTACCCGGGAAGCTGGTGTTCGTCCGGGTGCCGATCAGCTGACCGCTGGAGGTCGTCCAGGTCGCGCCGATGTTGGTGCAGTGGCCGGCGGTGAGGAAGAAGTTCTGGTTGGCGCTGTTGCGCACGTTGAACCCGAGCGAGCAGCGCGCGCCGCTGACCAGGATCGCGTCGCCGCCGGTGATCAGCGGCCGGACCGGCGCGGCCAGCGTCTCGACCCGGACCGCGGAGCCGGCCGCCTTGGCGACGGCCTTGAGCTGGGTGACCGCGGCGCCCTTGGCGGTGGCCGGGATCGAGAGCACGACCTGGTTGGTCACCGGGTCGGTGCCCCAGGTGGAGCCGACGACGGCCGGCGCCTTGAGCAGCGCCGCGTCGGCGCCCGCGAGCTGGGCCGCGGTGTGGGTGACGAACTTCGGCGTCGCGCCCGAGGCCCGCACCGTCGCGGCGGAGGCCTGGTCGGTGACGTTGACGACGAGCTTGCCGCCGGCGACGTAGCTGCCGAGCGAGTTGGCGCCGAGAGCCTTGGCCACGGCCACGCTCTGCACGTCCGCGGTGGCGGCGGCGGGAGCGGCGGTCGGGGCGGGCGCGGCCTGCGCGGCGGGAGCGGCGAGCGCTCCGGCCACGGCCAGACCCAGTGCGCCGGTGAGCGCGGTCCGGCGGAACAGTGACCCTCGGGTCATGGTGCCTCCAGGTGTGGGGCGACGCGCCTGATGGCGCGTCGAGGTCGGCCGGACGGACCACTCGGACCGCGAGGGGATAAGGGCCGAATGGATCACTAGACTTACACCTGTCCAGCCGCGGGAAGTAAACGACGCCTCACAGGCCGCACACAAGGAGCGTCACCCGATCGGGCGGGATACCCTCTGTAGGCACCGCATGGGTACGGACGACCGGACGCGACCGGCCGTACGGACCAGTACACGCTGGTCCGAGCGGGCGTCTAGAGGCCGCGACGAACCGACAGCGGAGCGTGTCCGCGGGCCGTTCGAGGGCGGGTCAGCCCAGTACGGTCAGCGCGGTGTGCACCAGCACCCGGACGCCGACGGCAAGGGCATCCTCATCGATGTCAAAAGTGGGCTGATGCAGGTCCAGGTACGGCCCGGTGTCGCCGGGCGGCCGTACCCCGAGGCGGGCCAGGGCGCCCGGCACGTGGCTGAGATACCACGCGAAGTCCTCGCCGCCGAGGCTCTGCTCGGTGTCCGCGACCGCGTCCGCGCCCAGCGCCGCGGTGATCCCGGCCCGGAACGCGGCGGTCGAGGCGGCGTCGTTGGACACCGGCGGCACGCCCTGCAGGTACTGGACGTCGACGGCGGCGCCGGTCGGGGCGACCAACTGCTCGACCAGCGTCCGGACCATCTCCTCGGCGCCCTCCCAGGCGTCCCGGTCCAGCATCCGGACGGTGCCGGTGAGCATGCCGTGCTGCGGGATCGTGTTCGGCGCGACCCCGGCCTGCACCGCACCCCAGACCAGGGACATGCCGTGCCGCGGGTCGGCCCGCCGGGACAGCAGCCCCGGCGCGTCGGCGATCACCCGGCCGAGCGCGTAGACCAGGTCGACCGTGGTGTGCGGGCGGGCGGTGTGCCCGCCCGGACCGGACAGCAGCACGTCGACCTTGTCGCAGGCCGCGGTGATCGCGCCGGCCCGCAGGCCGACCCGGCCGGTCTCCAGCTTCGGGTCGCAGTGCAGCGCGAAGATCCGCTCGACGTCCTTGAGCACGCCGCCGTCGATCGCGTCCAGGGCACCGCCGGGCACGGCCTCCTCGGCCGGCTGGAAGACCACCCGGACCCGGCCGTCGCGGACCGGCCCGGAGGCCAGCGCGAGCGCGGCGCCGAGCACGATCGTCGTGTGCGCATCGTGACCGCAGGCGTGGCAGACGCCTGGCGTCGAGGACGCGTACGGCACCTCTTTCACGTCCTGCAGCGGCAGCGCGTCGATGTCCGCGCGCAGCGCGACGACGCGGTCGCCCGTACCGACGTCGCAGAACAGGCCGGTGCCGGTGGGGAGCGGGTGCGGGTGCAGGCCGGCCGCGGACAGCGCCCCGGCCAGTCGCGCGGTGGTGCGGTGCTCCTCGTAGCCGAGCTCGGGGTTCTGATGCAGTTCTCTACGGAACGTGATCAGCCCGGATCCGTGCTCGAGCAGCCAGCGGTCCAGCCAGGCAGCCTCGCGGAGCCCCCCGGTCGACGGTCCTGTCACAACGGCAGCCCTACCCGCATCTCGTCCAGCAGTGCGTCCACGACAGGCCGGAGCTGCCCGCCCGCGCTGGCGGCAACCCGACGCTGTCGCTGGTAGCTCGCACCGTGCTCGAGGATCCTCGGCACGAGCGCGAGCTCAGCCTCACAGCCGAGCCGTCGAGCGGTCGGCGTGAGGTCGTCGACGAGCTCGTGAATGGCCGCGCGTACTGGGCGAACCGTGCCGCGTGCGTCCACCACGATCTCCGCATCCAGACCATACCTGGCGGCTCGCCACTTGTTCTCCCGAACCACCCAGGCCCGCGGTTCGGGCAGCCGGAACCCGCGGTCGAGCTGGCCGTCCATCTGCTCGACCAGGCACTGCGCCATCGCCGCGACCGCGGTCACCTCGTCCAGCGTCGGCAGCCCGTCGCAGATGCGCAGCTCGACCGTGCCGAAGTCGGGGTGCGGCCGGATGTCCCACCAGACCTCGCGGACCGTGTCGATCGCCTTGGTCCGGATCAGCAGCTCCATGTACTTCTCGAACTCGTCCCAGTCCCGCAGCTGGTACGGCAGTCCCGCGGTCGGCAGCGCCTCGAACACCTTGCTCCGGTACGACGCGAGCCCGGTGTCGCCGCCCAGCCAGAACGGGCTGGACGCGGACAGCGCCAGGAAATGCGGCACGTAGTCCAGCAGCGCGTTGACGATCGGCATCACCTTCTCGGCCGACCGGACCCCGACATGGACGTGCACGCCGAAGATCTGCAGCCGCTGGGCCAGCAGCTGGTTGCGCTCGACCAGCATCCGGTAGCGCTCGCCGGCCGAGATCCGCTGCGTCTTCCAGTCCGTCGTCGGGTGCGTGCCGGAGCACATCACCCCGAGGTGGCGCCGGGCCGCCGCGGCCTCGACCTCGGCCACGGTGCCGGCCAGGTCGGCGCGGGCCTCGGCCACGGTCGTGCAGACACCCGTGATCACCTCGACGCAGGACTGCAGCAGCTCGTGCTTGGCCTTGGGGTGCTCGACGCCCTCGGCCGGGGCCAGCTCGGCCAGGATCTCGTCCGCGCCCGCGCTCAGCAGACCGCTGTCGAGGTCGACCAACTCCAGCTCCCACTCGATCCCGAGGCTGGACCGCTCGGAGGCGCTGAAGTCGATCCGCACGCCGCCGAGAGTACGGACCGGTGCGCGCCTCGGGCTGCCAGTGGGTAGGGCATGCGGCGTAAGGTCGCAGGGTCCCGCGGAGCCCGATCGCGCCGTGCGGAGTGTCCGCAGGTCTCGCGCGCCGGTTTCCGTCCGGTGACCCCGGTGGCCGAGGATGGGCGGACGCGGGGCACGCAGGAGACCCGCGGGAGGCAGGAAGGGAGACCGTGGTCACACCAGGGGGCCAGCGTGGCGGGGGCCGCGTGCTCGCCCGGCGCTACCACCTCCAGCGGGTGCTCGGCCGCGGTGCGATGGGCGCCGTCTGGGAGGCCGAGGACACCTTCCTGCGCCGTACGGTCGCCGTGAAGGAGGTCGTGCTCCCGGGCAGCCTGTCCCCGGAGGAGCGCGCGGTCAGCTGCGAGCGGACGCTGCGGGAGGCGCGCGCGATCGCCCGGCTCGGCCACCCGAACGTGGTCACCCTCTTCGACGTGCTGGACGAGGACGCCCGGCCCTGGGTGGTCATGGAGCTGGTTCCGTCCCGGTCGCTGGCCGAGGTGATCAAGGAGGACGGCCCGCTGCACCCGCTGCGGGTGGCCACCGTGGGGCTGGCCATCCTCGGCGCGCTGGAGGCGGCGCACGCGGCCGGCATCACCCACCGCGACGTGAAGCCCGGCAACATCCTGCTCGGGCACGACGGCCGGGTGAAGCTCACCGACTTCGGCATCGCCCGGGCGGCCGGCGACGACACGATCACCGGCACCGGGCTGCTGGTCGGGTCCCCTTCCTACATCGCCCCGGAGATCGTCAAGGGCCAGGAGGCCGGCGCGCCGGCGGACCTGTGGGGTCTCGGCGCCACGCTGTACGCGGCGGTCGAGGGACGCCCGCCGTACGAGGGCTCCGACTCGATGGCCGTGCTCGGCGCGATCCTCACCCAGGAGCCCACCCGCCCGCAACGGGCGGGGGCTCTGGTCGCGGTCCTGGAGGGACTGCTCCGCAAGAACCCTGCCGACCGGATGTCCGCCGCCCAGGTGTCGGACCTGCTGGACCGGATACTGCTCAGCCACGGCTCCAGCACCCCGAACCG
>DASYKU010000014.1 GCA_035995165.1 Mycobacteriales bacterium | reverse complement strand
GCCCGCGACGACCGCCCCCGCCACCGCGCCTGCCCCGAGGACCGACGGCACGCCGATCCGGGCGACCTTGCGCCCCGAGCGGAAGTCCCGGATCTCCCAGCTGTTGCGGCGGGCGAGGCCGCGCAGTTCGGCGTCCGGATTGACCGCCACCGCGGTGCCCACCACGGAGAGCATCGGGGCGTCATTGATGGAGTCCGAGTAGGCCGAGCAGCGGCGCAGGTCCAGGCCCTCCCGGGCCGCGAGCGCGCGGACCGCGTGGGCCTTCGCCGGCCCGTGGAGCAGTTCGCCGACGAGGCGGCCGGTGTAGACGCCGTCGTGATGCTCGGCGACGGTGCCGAGCGCTCCCGTCAGTCCGAGGCGGCGCGCGATGATCGCGGCGAGCTCGAGCGGCGTGGCGGTGACCAGCCAGACCCGCTGGCCGGCGTCGAGGTGCAGCTGGGCCAGGGCCTGGGTGCCGGCCCAGATCCGCTCGGCCATGAGCTCGTCGTAGATCTCCTCGCCGAGCCGGACGATCTCGTCCACCCGCTTGCCGGCGACCAAGGAGAGCCCGCGCTCGCGGGCCGCGGCCATCCCCTCGTGCGACTCCTTGCCGCCGACCCGGAACTTCACCTGCTGCCAGGCGAAGTCGACGATGTCGCGGGTGGTGATGAAGTCGCGCGCGGCCAGGCCGCGGGCGAAGTGATAGATCGAGGCGCCGGCCACGATCGTGTTGTCGACGTCGAAGAACGCGCCCGCGGTCGGGTCGGGCGGCACCTCCAGGGCGCTCTCGACCTCGGCGGCCGCGGCCGCCGCCGTACCCGCCAGCACGGCGCGGACGTCCCGGGTCTCCCGGGATCGGAACTTCAACCGAGACACGGTTCCTGCCCGCCTTCCTCCGAAGTTGGGAAACCGGCCCGAACAGCGAGCGTAGGCGCAACCGCTGACCGGCCGTCGCCCGCGCGGGCGACGGCCGGTGAACAGCTGAGGCCTAGCCGCCCAGCCCGAGGATCCGAGCAGGCCCCGACCAGGCCGTGAGCACGTCCGGCCCGGTCGGGGCGGCCGCCCCGTGCTTCCGGCGGTTGCAGCCCGACGGACAGCACCGCGGCCAGCAGGGCACCGACGTCGCGCTGCGGCGCCGGGGCCGACCCGGCGTATGACGTCATCCGGCCCCACCTCCTCCCCCGACAGAGGTCTTCCGTGCCCGGCCCACGAGCGTAGGCGATCGTGCGCGGAGAGTTACAGGCAGGCACGGTACCGCATCGTTGCGCCGACAGGGAATGTGCCAGACTTCCCGCGTATGGAGGAGGCTGCGGCACCAGCGGTGCACACGGTCGCCGACCTGGTCGCCCAGGCCGCCGACCGCTCGGCGGACCATCCCGCGCTGGTGGCGGGCCCGGTCACGCTGAGCTGGGCCGAGCTGGACGCGCTGGTCGACCGCGCGGCGTCGGCGCTGCGGCAGCTCGGGCTCGCCCCCGGTGACCGGATCGTGCTCCAGCTCGGCAACTCGACCGACTTCCCGGCGCTGTACTACGGGGCGTTACGGGCGGGCCTGGTCGCGGTGCCGGCGAACGTCGCGTACACGGGGCCGGAGCTGGCCCACCTGCTGTCCGACTCCGGGGCGGTCGCGCTGGTCACCTCCTCGGTGCAGGTGATCGCGACCGCGGACACGCTGCGGACCGGGCCGCTGCGGCACGTGCTGGTCGCGGCGCCGTCCGGGCCGGACGGGACGCTGCCGCTGCCGGGACTGCTGGCCGCCGCGCCGCCGCTGGCGTTCCGGCACGTGCCGCGCTCGCCCGAGGACCTGGCCGTGCTCGCTTACACCAGCGGCACCAGCGGCCGGCCCCGCGGCGCGATGCTCACCCACCGGGCGCTGCTGGCGAACCTGGCCCAGTGCGCGGCGCTGCGGCCGGCGCCGGTGACCGCGCAGGACGTGCTGCTGCTGGCCGTCCCGCTCTTCCACGCGTACGGGCTGAACCCGGGGCTGGGGCTGCTGGCCCGGGCCGGCGCGACCGGCGTGCTGGTCGAGCACTTCGACCCGGCCGAGACGCTGGAGCTGATCCGGCGGCAGCAGGTCACCGCCGTCCCCGCGGTCCCGGCCATGTACGTGCGCTGGGCCCGCGAGCCCGGCCTGGCCGACGCGTTCGCGGGCGTCCGGCTGGCCACCTCCGGCGCCGCCCCGCTGCCGCCGGAGACCCTGCTCGCCTTCGCCGACGCCGGCGTGACCGTCTTCGAGGGGTACGGGCTGACCGAGGCCGCGCCGGTGCTGACCTCGACGCTGGTCGGCGGCGCGGCCAAGCCGGGGTCGGTGGGCCGGCCGGTGCCCGGGGTCGAGCTCCGGCTGCGCGAGGTCAGCGGGATGGAACCCGATCCCGAGCCGGACGACGACGCCGGGCCGGGCGAGCTCGACCTGATCGGATCCGAGGCCGGGCCGGGCGAGATCGTGGTCCGCGGGCCGAACCTGTTCTCCGGCTACTGGCCGCAGGGCACCGACGGCCCGGACCCGGACGGCTGGTGGGCCACGGGCGACGTGGCGTACGCGGACGACGACGGCGACCTGCACCTGGTCGACCGGCGGACCGAGCTGATCCTGGTCCGCGGGTTCAACGTCTACCCGGCCGAGGTCGAGGCCGTGCTGGCCGCGCACCCGACGGTGGCGGAGGCGGCCGTGCTCGGCCGGCCCGACGAAGAACACGGCGAGCGCGTCGTCGCGTACGTGGTCGCGGCGGAGGGGGCGAGCCCGGGCGAGCAGGAGCTGCTCGACTGGGCCGCCCGCTCGCTGGCCCGGTTCAAGCTCCCGGCCTCGATCGAGTTCGTCCCCGACCTGCCGCACTCCGCCACCGGCAAGGTCATCAAGGCCCGGCTGCGCTAGTCGGCTCCGGTGCCGGGGTCCTCGGTCTCGGCGGGCTCGTCTTCCTCGGCGGGCTCGTCGTCCTCGGCGGGCTCGTCGTCCTCGGCGGTCAGGCCGGCCGAGTCGTCCGGGGTGTTCGCCTCGGGCGTCGTGCGGGTGGCCTCGGCCGCGAAGCCGGTGTCGTCGCCGTACTCGCTCTCGGCCCCGGCCCGGTCGCTGTCCGGGTCCGGGCGCATCTCGGTCACTGGTCCTGGCCCGGGCGGTAGTGGACGGCCTGCTCCGGGTCGTCCGGCAGGTCGCCGGTGTACTCGGGTTGTTCCTCGGACTCCTGCTCGCGCAGCTCGTCGGCCTGGCGGTCGGCGTCGGCGGCGAGGTCGTCGATCGGGTTCGGCTGAGTCATGGTGCTGATCTACCCCGCAGCGCGCGCCGTAGACTCCGCGCCATGCCCGCCCGGACCGTCGAGCTGCTCGCCCGCGCCGGCTGTCACCTCTGCGACGACGCCCGCCGGCTGGTCGAGCGGGTGACGGCCGAGGCCGGGGTGCCCTGGAGCGAGACCGACGTGGACACCGATCCGCGGCTGCAGGCCGAGTTCGGCGATCTCGTCCCGGTCGTCCGGGTGGACGGCAAGGAGCTGGGCTACTGGCGCATCGACGAGGCGAAGCTCCGCCGCGCCCTTGGCTGAGGCCCTGGCATTTCTGTCACGGGGTGGGACCGGGCGTGGCCGGGACGGCCCGGGGCGGGGCCGCCGGGGAGGCGGTCGGCGTGACCGGGACCGCTCGCGGCGGGGCGGACGGCGACGGGGTCACCCGGGCTACGGGCGGCGTGGGCGGGACGGCGCGCGGCGGGGCGACCGGCGTGACCAGGACCGTGGGCCCGGCGACCGACGGCGACGCCACCGGCGGGACCGGCCGGGGCACGTCGGTGGCGCAGGCCCCGGGCGGCGTCGGCAGCGGGGAGACGGCGGCGGTCGGGCGCTCGACCGGGACCGGCGGCGTGACCGCGGGGATCGTCGACGGCCGGGCCTCGGGCGGGCCGCCCGGATCCGGCAGGCTCGGCCCCGGGGTCGCCGACTGCGTCGGCAGCGTGTCGGCCGGGCGGGGTACCTCGCTCGGCGTCACCGCCGGGTCGGGCGGCAGCGTCACGGCCGGGCCGGGCACCCGAGTGG
>DASYKU010000013.1 GCA_035995165.1 Mycobacteriales bacterium | reverse complement strand
GTGACATCGGCCCGGACGTCCGCCAGGCGGGCGGCGACGCTGGTCTCGGTGTCGGAGACGTCCAGGCCATCCTGGTGCTTCTCCAGCCAGGCGGTGAGCTGGTCGAGCAGGTCCGGGATGATCTCCAGCGAGTAGCCGACGGCGCCGAAGACGGTGTAGACGTCGGCGGCGGTGCTGACGCCGGACCAGCTGGCGTGCGCGGCCTGGCGCAGCGCCTCCTCGGCGGTCCGGGCGGCACCCACCGCGGTCATCGCCTCCGTGATCGCGGGCAGGTCCTGGTCCTCCGGCTCGGTCATGCCGCTCGACCTACCCGATCCGTCGCCGGTCCGAACGCCTGGGGTCGGACGTACTGCGAGGGCCCGGCGCACCGCGGCCGGACCCTCGCTGGACGTACCCGTCCTTTGTGGACGGTGGAGCTGGCTAGGGCCGGATGGCCCCGCTGATCGGCATCATGTCCACGCTCGCGTACCGCACGACGTCGCCGGTCTGCGGAGCGTGGATGACCTGTCCACCGCCCACGTACAGCGCCACGTGATGGATCGGGGACCCGTAGAAGACGAGGTCACCGGGCTGGAGCGAGGAGGCCGACACCTGCCGGCCGGTGCTGAACTGCAGCTGGGAGGAGTGCGGGAGCGAGACCCCCGCCGCAGCCCAGGCGTACATGGTCAGACCCGAGCAGTCGAAAGTGGACGGTCCCGAGGCGGCCCAGACGTACGGGCTGCCGAGCTTCGAGCGGGCCACCGCGATCGCGGTCGCCGCGCCGCCGCTGGCCGGCACGTTCACGGTCGGACCACTGCTGGCCGGCGGCGTCCGCGACTCGTCCCGGGAGGCCCGATCGGCCGCCGGTGGCGAGTCGAGGAACGTCTGCTTCTCCGACGCGGTCAGCTTGTTGAACATCGTCTGGCTCTGCGCCGAGCGCTTGGCCAGGTCGGTCCGCTTCGCGGCCAGGCTGGCGGTCAGCTTCGCCGCCGCGGCCTGGGCCGCCTTGGCATCGCCGGCCGCCTTCGCAGCCGCGGTGCTTGCCTTGGTCGCCTCGGTGAGTACCGCCGCGCGGCGGCTCGACACGACGTCGATGATGCTCGCCTGGGAGACGAAGTCACCCGGCGAGCTGCTGGACAGCATCGCCCCGAACGTCCCGAACGGGTCCGAGCGCGACTCGGACGCCACCAGCTGCTTGATCCGGCCCCGGAACGCCGAAACCGTCTTGGCGGCGGCCGTCGCCTTCGCCGCGGCGGCCTTGGACTGGGCCGTGCGCTTCCCGAGCAGGATCCGAGCGTCGTTGAACTGCTCCGTGACCTTCTCGAACTGCTCGTTGAACGCCTTCAGCTGGGCCATCGCCTGTGCGGCGGTGGTCGGCGCGGAGGGGGTGGTCGCGCCGGGGGCCGCCTGGCCACTGGTCGCGAAGAACCCCACCATCAGGGCCACCGCACCAGCAACAGAAAGGGATCGGGACAGGCGGGAATACGGTCTCGGTACTGCCACCGAGGCGGCACTCCTTGTCTTCCAGTTCCACCGACCGGGTTAGCTGACGGGTTCGGGCGTGGAAGGCGCCCTACGGCAGGCCGTCCGCGAGCGGGCGGTCGTGCCGATTCACCCCAGGGGAAGAAGTGGGTCCCCGGCTCACGGCTTCGAGTGTTTCCGCGCCGTGATTAGGCGGTGACTTCCCGGTGTCACCCCCTAGTGGGTGACAGACGGCCGGTAAGCCGCGTGAAGACTACGGCCTGTACAGACGGAGTCAAGGACGTCTGACCCACCGTGACGCGTATCCGGGACAGACTTCACCCGTTCGGAGCAGGATCCCGGGTCGCAACCAGGTCGAGCGCCTCCCGCAAGTGACCACCGGTGCCAGCAAGAACACTCCGTGCAACCGGAATGGACACTCCACTGAGGAGGGTGAGAAGCGCCACTCTGCCGTCCCCATCGGCCTTTTCGACCGCCTCCGCGCACACATCGGCGTCCTCGCCGGTCGCGGCGACCAGCGCGGCAGCGATGCGGCCCCGCAGCTTCGAGTTGGTCGCCACCGCGCCGACCATGAGGTTGGACCAGGTCCGTCCACAACGGACCATTGTCGCGGTGGACAGCGCGTTGAGGGCCAGTTTCTGTGCGGTACCGGCCTTCAGGCGGGTCGAGCCGGTCACCGCCTCCGGTCCGGTCCGGATCGCGACGTGGACGTCCACTTCGGACCCTGCGGCGGCAGAGGGGTTTCCGGAGAGCAACACTGTGCGTGCACCGCGTTCGCGTGCTCTACGGAGCGCAGCGATGGCGAACGGTGTGCGACCGCTCGCGGTGACCCCGACCAGCACGTCGCCCGGACCGGCCAGCGCCCCGATCTCCGCGCCGGCGACCGTGTCGTCCTCCCCGTCGACCACGCCGTCGTACGCAGCCACGTGGGCGGTCCAGCGTCCGGGCTCCAGCCCGTACGTCGGGATGATCTCGTCGGCGTCGAGTGCGGCCAGCCGCCCCGACGTGCCGGCGCCGGCGAGGTGCACCCGCCCGCCGCCCCGCAGCACGGCCACCAGCAGGTCGACGGCCTGGGCCAGCTCCGGCAGGGCCCCGGCCACCGCGGCGGGCACGGTGGCGTCCTCGGCGAGGATCAGCCGTACGACGTCCGCGGTCGGCAGCCGGTCGATGTCCCCGGTGGCGGGGTTGCGGCCCTCGGTGGGCGAGTCCACGTGCACGGAAGTGGTCATGCCGGCCTCTCGTCGGTCTGGGTCACCTTCTTCAAGCCGCCGGGCGCGTCCGGGTCGAGCCCGAGCCGGCGGGCCAGCGCCTCCACCGCCCGCTGACCCGGTACGACCAGCGCGAGCGGGGCGAGCCGCTCGGACAGATCCGGGCCGGGCAGGGCGACGTCGGCCCGCGCGGCCAGCTCCGGCCCGCCGCCGACTGCGTACACGGGGACGCCGGCGGCGTGCAACCGGTCCGCGAGCGCGAGCACGCCGTCGAGCACGGGACCGTCGCCGGCCGCGACCAGCAGGGCCGGCGTCCGCGGTCCGGCGACCGCGATCGGGCCGTGGAGCAGGTCCGCATAGGACAGTCCACTTGCGTCGATCGAGCATGTCTCGCGAACCTTCAGCGAGAGCTCCCAGGCGGTGGAGGCGGCGAATCCGCGGCCGGACACCACCAGTCCGTCCACATCGGACAGCGCGTCGACCAGTGGGTCCACATCGGATTCGAGGGATTCCGCCACCGCATCGGGGATTCTCGCGGCCTCGTCCCGCAACGCGGGATCGGCGCCGAGCCCGAGGGCCAGCACGACCAAGGCCGCCAGCTGGGTCGTGTACGACTTGGTGGCCGGCACCGCGTACTCCGGGCCGGCCTCGGTCACCAGCGCGAGCTCGGCCGCGGCCGCGAGCGGGCTGCCGCCGTCGTTGGTGACCGCGACCGTGGCCGCGCCGCAGTCGGCCGCCCAGGCCAGCGTCTCGACGATCTCCTCGGTCCGGCCGGACTGCGAGAGGGCGACCGCGAGCACGCCGTCGAGGTCGAGCCGGCGGCGGTAGCGGGTGGCGACGGAGGGCGAGGCCGGGGTGGCCAGCCGGCCGGCGCCGACCTCGCAGAGGTAGCGGCCGTAGAGCGCGGCGGCGTCGGAGGAGCCGCGGGCGATGAACAGCACCTGCCTGGTCCGGGCGGCCAGCGCGGCCACGGCCGGCTCCAGCGGGAGGAGCGCGTCCAGGGTGCGCCGCAGCGCCGCCGGCTGCTCCCGGATCTCGGCCAGCATCCGGGTGGTGCCGACGGCGGGCTGAGCCGTCACGGCCGGACCCGTCACGGCCCGACCCGGTCGGCGGCCGGGCTCGATGCGGCGGCGCGCTCGGCGGCCGAGCTCGACGACCCGGCCGGGCTCGGCGCTCCCGCCGGCATCGGCGACCCGGTCGGCGTCGGCGACCCGGCCGGCCTCGGCGCGGCGGCCGGCCTCGGCGCGGCGGTCGGCCTCGGCGCGGCGGCGGGCCTCGGTGCGGCGGTGCCGTCCACCGCGCCCGGCACCTGCCCGTACGCGAGCCGCCCGCCGAGCCAGGTCGCCCGCGCGGTCAGATCGTCGCCGAGCCAGACCAGGTCGGCGGTGGCGCCGGGGGCGATCCGGCCGAGGTCGGGGCGGCCGATGATGTCGGCCGGCAGCCGGGTGGCCGCGTCCACCGCCGAGCGCAGGTCGATCCCGGCGGCGACGACGTTCGCGATCGCGGCGTCCAGCCGCAGCCCGGAGCCGGCGATCGTGCCGTCCGCGCGCCGGGGCAGGCCCAGTGGGTCGACCGAGACCTGCTGACCGCCCAGGTCGTACGTGCCCGGCGGCATCCCGGCGGCCGCGACCGCGTCGGTGACGAGCATGATCCGTCCCGGTGCGGCGGCGAACGCGAGCCGGCAGACCGGCGCGGCCACGTGGTGCAGGTCCGCGATCAGGCCGCAGGTCAGCCGCTCGTCGGCCAGAGCCTGCCCGACCACTCCGGGTTCGCGGTGGTGCAGCGGGCGCATCGCGTTGAACAGGTGGGTGACCAGCCGGGCGCCGGCGTCCGCGGCCGCCTCGGCCTGGGCCGCGGTGGCGTCACTGTGCCCGACGCTGACCAGCACGCCGGCCTCGGCCAGCCGCCGGACCGCGGCCATGCCTCCGGGCCGTTCGGGCGCGAGGGTGAGCATCCGCAGCAGGCCGGGCGCCGCCTCGATCAGCGCGTCGATCGCGTCCGGGGTGGGGTCGCGCAGCAGGTCCGGGTCGTGCGCGCCGTGCCGGTTCGGGGCCAGGAACGGTCCCTCGACGTGCACGCCGAGCACCCGGGCGCCGCCGAGGTCGGGCAGCTCCGCGGTCCGGCGCAGCGCGGCGACCAGATCCGGGACCGGCGCGGTGATGAACGTCGGCAGGAACGCGGTGACGCCGGTCTCCGGCAGCCGCCGGGCCACGTCGCGCCATTCGTCCGGTCCGGCCGCGACGAAGTCGACCCCGAAGCAGCCGTTGATCTGCAGGTCGACGAGGCCGGGGACGAGGACGCCGGAGGGCAGGTCCAGATCGGGCGAGACGCCACCGTACGTGTCGCCCGCGACCACGCCCAGCACCGATCCGTCGGAAACGGCGACGCAGGCTGGTCCGAGCGGCACGCTGTCAGCAACGACACGCGGCGCGCGGATCACATGCACGGGAACCTCCCCCGGGCAGGAACATTGACACTGTGCTTTGTGGTCTGGTCCACTTCCGGACTAGACCGGTCCATACCAGTGCGGCGACTGTAACCGCGGGAAGGAAGAAGGCGCAATGGCCGCCGGAGAGACCGCGGGAAAGGTCACGATCGACCACCACAGCCCGGTCCCGAAGTACTCGCAGCTTCGGGAGATCCTGCTGGACCTGGTCGAGACCGAGCTGGATGCCGATCAGTCGATCCCGTCCGAGCGGGAGCTGTCGGCGCGCTTCGGCCTGTCCCGGATGACCGTCCGGCAGTCGGTGGACCACCTGGTCTCCGAGGGCCGGCTCTACCGGGTGCAGGGCAAGGGCACGTTCGTGGCCCGGCCGAAGATCGAGATGCCGCTGCGGCTGGCCTCGTTCACCGAGGACATGCGGGCGCGCGGGCTGGAGCCCGGCTCCCGCGACCTCGACCGGCGGACCGACGAGGCCAGCGCGCACCTGGCCCGGATGCTGCAGATCGCGCCCGGCGACGAGGTTCACGTCATCGAGCGGCTGCGGACCGCCGACGGGATCCCGATGGCGGTCGAGCGCTCGCACATCCCGGCCGCGGTCGCGCCCGGCCTGTCCGAGGAGTCGCTGGCGGGCCGGTCGCTGTACGACCTGCTCGCCTCGACGTACGGCGTGCTGCTGGATCGCGGCGAGCAGACCATCGAGGCCGGCATCGCCGACCCGACCGACGCGGCCCTGCTGGACCTGCCGGCCGGCGCCGCCGCGGTCCTGCTGCTGCAGCGCCGGTCGTTCGTCGGCGATCGTCCGGTCGAGTTCGCGGTCTCGACGTACCGGGCCGACCGCTACCAGCTGCACGTGGCGCTGGAGGTGCCGCGGCCGGGCCGCTAGCCGTTACGGCTCGTCGGTGATGTGGACGGCGGCCTCCTCGGCGGAGGCGCCGGCCCCGGAGATGCCCGCGTCGTACGCGATCATGTCCTTCTCGGTGTCCGACTCCAGGCCCTCGTCCGGCTCGACCAGCCGGCCGGCGCGCGGCTCCTGCTCGTCGAAGTCCGCGGTCGGCACCTCGGTGTCGCCGTCCTCCTCCTCGACCAGCCGGTCGGCCTCGGGGTCCTCGAGGTCCGCGGCGGTGGCGGCGCGGCCGTCGGTGGTCTCGTCGGTGTCGATGAGCTCGCCGCGGGGCGGGTCGATCTGGTCGACCGGGTCACCGAGCTCGCGCTCCAGCACGTCCGGCTCCTCCTCGGCCAGATGCTGGTCCAGCGACTCGCCGTCGCGCATCTCGGAGAGGGTGTTGCCGAAGTCGGTGCGGTGGCTGGGGCGGTCGTCCGGGACCCAGCTCGTGTCGTAGATGGAGGACTTGGGGTCCGTCGAGTCGTCGCCCTCGTCGATGTCGTCGAAGGTCTCGTTGTCCTCGAGGGTCGTCTCCTCGTCGGGATCCATGAGAGCGTCCTGCGGGTCGCTCCCCGATTCCATCGAGCCCGGATCCACGCTCATGAGTCCGTCTCCCTCGGTCTATGGCTGCTCTCGCCGCCGGTCAGCGACGCTTCACGCTAGTCACCCGCAGTGGCGTCCCCTGCTGGCAGGTGCTCAAAACCCCGGGCTGGAGCACTCCCTCGACCCGGACGGGCACGCCCATCGGCACGTCCTTGCTGGTCAGGACGAGGTATCGGGTGTTGCCGGCGTTGAGCACCTTGCAGCCGGGCTCGACGCCGGTCTCGATGATGCCGTCGATCACGACGGGCTTGCCGGTGCCGATCGGGATGCCGGTGGGGCCGGGCTGCACCCCACCCCCTCCGGACGGAACCGTGGGCGGGACCGAGAACGGCGGCGTGGCGCTGGTGGGGCTCGCCGGGGCGGGCGCGGCGCCTGATTGCGGGGTCGCGTTCCCGCAGGCGGACAGGAGGATCGCCCCGCCCGCGGTCAGCAGGACGAGTTGGGCACGGAGTCGGGCCGTCACCATGTGTCGTCGGACGTACGGGACGGGCCCCGGGTTCCCTCGACAGGCGCCGGCCGCGATCCCGCCCTAGGGTCACGGCGGTGACCAGCGTGTTGTGGTTCCGGCGGGACCTGCGGATCGGCGACAACCCGGCGTTGCTCGCGGCCCTCTCCGAGTCGGCCGACGGCGGCGTGCTCCCGTTGTTCGTGCTCGACGACGCGCTGCGCAAGCCCAGCGGCGCTCCCCGGCTGGCCTTCCTCTACCGCTCGCTGCGGGAGCTGGACGACGCGCTCGGCGACCGGCTGGTGGTGCTGCGGGGCAAGCCGGAGAACGTGGTGCCGCGGGTGGCCCGCGAGGTCGAGGCGTCGTCCGTGCACGTCGCCGCCGACTTCGGCCCGTACGGGCGGGAGCGGGACGCGAGGGTCGAGAAGGCGCTGCCGGACGGGGTCGAGCTGGTCCGGACCGGCTCGCCGTACGCGGTCGCGCCGGGGCGGGTGCGCAAGGACGACGACACGCCGTTCCGGGTCTACACGCCGTTCTTCCGGGCCTGGATGCGGCACGGCTGGCGCGCCCCGGCCGACTCGGCCAAGGCCGAGGTCCGCTGGCTGACCGGGGTGGACTCGACCGGGATCCCGAAGGATCCCGACCTGCCGCCCGGGCTCACGCTGCCGGACGCGGGCGAGGCGGCGGCGCTGCAGCGCTGGGAGGACTTCCGCGAGTCGGCGCTGCGGGACTACTCGGACGGGCGCAACCGGCCGGACAAGCCGTCGACGAGTCGCCTCTCGGTCTACCTGAAGTACGGCGCGGTGCATCCGCGCACGCTGCTGGCAGACCTGTCCGGGCGTACCGGGACGGGGACGGAGACCTTCCGCAAGGAGCTGGCCTGGCGGGAGTTCTACGCCGACGTGCTCTGGCAGGAGCCGCGCACCGCCCGCGAGTGCCTGAACAAGGCGTACACGCGGATGGAGGTGGACTCGGACCGGGACCGGTTCGCGGCCTGGGCCGAGGGACGGACCGGCTACCCGATCGTCGACGCGGGCATGCGGCAGCTGCGGGCGGAGGCCTGGGTGCACAACCGGGTCCGCATGATCGTCGCGTCGTTCCTGGTCAAGGACCTGCACCTGGACTGGGGGCTGGGCGCGCGGGAGTTCCTGAACCACCTCGTGGACGGGGATCTCGCCTCGAACAACCACGGCTGGCAGTGGGTCGCCGGCTGCGGCACGGACGCCTCGCCGTTCTACCGGGTGTTCAACCCGATCACGCAGGGACGGAAGTTCGACCCCTCCGGGAACTACGTCCGCCGGTACGTGCCGGAGCTGCGGTCGGTCGAGGGCGCCGCCGTGCACGAACCGTGGGATCTGCCGGGCGGACCTCCTGACGGCTATCCGGACCGCATGGTCGATCACGCGGCAGAGCGCGAGGAGGCGCTGGCCCGGTACGAGAAGGTGCGCCGATAATCCGGGCGTGCCCTCGCGCTTTGCCGGATCTGTGCGCCGCGTCCTCGACGTGGCCATCCCGGCCGCGGTCGGGATCTATCAGACGGCGCTGATCATCGATCCGGGTCAGGACCACGGGTCCTGGCTGACGCTGCTCGGGGTGGTGTGCGCGGTGGGGTCCGGCGCCGTGCTGATCTGGCGACGGCCCGAGCCGGTGCGGGTGATGCTGGCGACGCTGGTCCTCGGGCTGGTCCTCCAGCTGCTCGCGCCGTACGCGGTCTTCCCGGTCGGGGCGCTGGTGGCGATGTGGTCGCTGACGGTGGTCCGGCCGCCGCGGCTGTCCTTGCCGGGGCTGGCCGCCGTACTGGGGCTGACCGCGGTGGCGCTGCTCGACTCGGTGCTGGAGGACGTCTGGTTCGCGATGGCCGTCGCAGTGGCGATCTGGGCGCTGGGCGAGGCCGTACGGAGCCGGCGGCAGGCCATCCTCGAGGCGTCCCGGCGAGCGGTCGGCGAGGAGCAGGCCCGCATCGCCCGCGAGCTCCACGACGTGATCGCACACAGCGTGTCGGTGATCGTGGTCCAGGCGGCGGCCGCGGACGACGTCTTCGACAGCCGTCCGGACCAGGCCCGGACGGCGCTGCGCTCGATCGAGGCCGCCGGGCGGGAGGCCCTGGGCGAGCTGCGGCAGCTGCTGGGCGCGGTATCGGCGCCGCGGCCGGGGCTCGGGCGACTGGCCGAGCTCACCGCTCCCCTGCAGGAGGCGGGGTTGGAGGTCGCGGTGCATCGCGAGGGAGCAGCCGGACTGGATCTGCCGGCGGGGGTGGACCTGTCGGCGTACCGGATCGTGCAGGAGGCGTTGACGAACACGCTGCGGCACGCCCGGGCGACTCGCGCGTCGGTCACGATCCGGACCGTCGGCGGGGACCTGGAGCTGGACGTGTCCGACGACGGGACCGCGCCTTCCGATGCCGGCTCCGGACCGGGTCGGGGGCTGGCCGGGATGCGGGAGCGGGCGGCGATGCTCGGCGGCACGCTGGACGCCGGGCCGATGCCCGACGGCGGCTTCCGGGTCCGGGCGCGACTGCCGCTGGAGGCGGCGCGGTGACCGTACGGGTCCTCCTCGCGGACGATCAGGCGCTGGTCCGCGGCGGCTTCCGGATGATCCTCGACGCCCGTCCCGACCTGTCGGTCGTCGGTGAGGCGGCGGACGGGCAGGAAGCCGTGGCGCTGGCCGCCGACCTGCGACCCGACGTCGTGCTGATGGACATCCGGATGCCGGTGATGGACGGGCTGGAGGCGACGCGGCGGATCGTCTCCTCCGGGAGCAGCACCCGGATCGTCGTCCTCACGACGTACGACGCCGACGACTCGGTGTTCGCGGCGCTGCGGGCGGGTGCGAGCGGCTTCCTGCTCAAGGACGCGCGGCCGGGCGACCTGGTCGACGCGGTCCGGGTGGTGGCCGCCGGCGACGCGCTGCTCGCGCCGTCGGTGACGCGGCGGTTGCTGGACCGGATGATGGCCGGTGCGTCGGCCTCCTCCTCCGGCTCCCCCGGCTCCCCGGGCTCCGCCGGCTCCTCCGCGTCGCCGGCCGAGCTCGACCGGCTCACCGAGCGGGAGCGGGAGGTGCTGCGGCTGGTCGCGTCGGCGCTGTCCAACGCGGAGATCGCGGCGCGGCTGTCGTTGAGCGAGACGACGGTGAAGTCGCACGTCTCGGCGGTGCTGCGCAAGTTCGGGTTGCGGGACCGGGTGCAGGCGGTCGTGCTGGCGTACGACGTCGGGCTGGTCCGGCCCCGGACGGTCTGACCTCCTTCCTCCTTCCTACGGAGGAGGTCCAGGACGGTCCTCACGTCGGATGTGCGGAGACCCGTCCGCTCCTAGCGTCGTCTCCGTGATCGACGACGAACCCGCATCTCACCGGCGACCCGACGGAGGACCGTCGTGATCGAGGTCCGCAACGTGTCCAAGCGGTACGGCGAGACCATGGCCGTCGACCGGGTGAGCTTTGACGTCCGGCCCGGGCTGGTGACCGGCTTCCTCGGTCCGAACGGGTCGGGCAAGTCGACGACGATGCGGCTGATCCTCGGCCTCGACCGGCC
The DNA here is from genome assembly GCA_035995165.1 of Mycobacteriales bacterium. NCBI lineage: Bacteria > Bacillati > Actinomycetota > Actinomycetes > Mycobacteriales > Mycobacteriales bacterium. The sequence continues at coordinate 36,028 of DASYKU010000013.1, read as the reverse complement.
GACGAGCGGGTACGCGACGGTGCACGGCAAGCCGTACCGGGAGCTGGCGGCGCCGTTGCGGGAGGTCGGCGCGCTGCTCGACGCGAAGGCGGTGCACGGCAACCGGACGGCCCGGCGGCACCTGACCTGGCTGGCCCGGGCCGGCGGGATCCCGCTGCGACGCGTGGACGAGGTCCTCGACCTGGTCGGGCTGACCGAGGCAGCCGACCGGAAGGTCCGTGGGTTCTCCCTCGGCATGTCGCAACGGCTGGGCCTGGCGGCGGCGCTGCTCGGCGAGCCCGGGACGTTGCTGCTCGACGAGCCGGTCAACGGGCTGGACCCGGACGGGATCCGGCAGGTGCGGGTGCTGTTGCGGACGCTGGCCGCCGAGGGGCGGACCGTCCTGGTCTCCAGCCACCTGATGGCCGAGATGGAGGAGACCGCCGACCACGTGCTCGTGATCGGCGACGGGCGGCTGATGGCCGACACCCCGCTGGCCGAGCTGACCAGGCGACACGGCGGTGGCCGGGTTCGGGTCATCTCGCCCGAGGCCGGCCGGCTCGACCCCGTCCTCGCCGCCGCCGGCGGCCGGATCCGATCCCAGCCGGACGGCGCGATCGAGGTGAGCGGACTGACCGCGGCCGAGGTCGGCGACGCCGCGGCGGCGGCTGGCATCACGCTGCACGAGCTGACGCCGCTGCGGGGCACTCTCGAGGCGGCCTTCCTCGACCTGGTCGAGACGGGAGCGAAGTCATGAGCACCGACGTCGACGTACGCGCTGCGTCCGGGTCCCGGGCCGACTTCGGGTCTCCGCCCGGTCTCGGGGCGACGCTCGCGTCGGAGTGGACGAAGTTCGCCTCGCTGCGCTCGGTCCGCGTGACGCTCCTGCTCGGCACCGTGCTCGGTATCGGGTCGACCGCGCTGCTCGGCTGGGCCGTGCTCGCCACCTGGCAGGAGTGGCCGGCGGCGGAGCGCGCCTCGTTCAGCCCGGTGGAGACCTCGCTGATCGGCACGATCCTGACCGGGACGCTGTTCTCCGTCCTCGGCGTCACCGCGGTGTCCTCGGAGTATTCGTCCCGCATGGCTGCGCTGACCTTCACGGCGACGCCCCGCCGGGAGCGGGTGCTGCTGGCGAAGATCGTGGTGGTCGCGGCGGTGACCTTCGTGGCGACGCTGGTCGCGGTGGCCGGGATGGTGCTGGTGGCCCGGATCATGTTCGCCGGCTATGACCTGCCGACCGCGAGCACCGGCCGGATCCTGCGGATCATCGTCGGCGTCGCCGCCGGGGCGCCGCTGTTCCCGGTGATCGGCGTGGCGCTCACCTTCGTGCTCCGCAGCGCGGCCGGCTCGGTGGCCGCGCTGCTCGGACTGCTGTTCGGCCCGTACGTGCTGGCACCCTTCCTCCCGCACTGGTGGGAGGACCACGGCCAGAAGTACCTGCCGGGAGCCGCCTCGGACAGCCTCACGCTGCCCCCGCTGGCCGACTCCCCGGACCAGCTCAGCACCTGGCTGGCGGCGCTCGTGCTCGCCGGCTGGCTCGCCGCCTTCCTCGGCGTGGCCCTGTTCGTGCTCGACCGGCGGGACGTGTGACGTGCGGTCCTCAGACTCCCGTCGTCGCGCGATCGCGGCCACGGCCGGCCGCCAGCGCCTCGCGGATGCGGACCCGCGGCCCGCTGCGGAGCACCGCCCCGGCGTAGATCCGGCCGGCGAGGCGGATGAGCAGCACGACCACGACGGCCATGAGCAGCATCGAGACCCCGACCTGCCAGAACGGCACGTCACCCGCGGCCCAGCGGATCGGCATCACCATCGTGGAGAACGGCGGCAGGATCGACGTCACCCGCGCCAGCCCGCTGTCGGGGCTGTTGAGCGCGGTGATCGCCAGGAAGAAGCTGCCGACCAGCAGGATCGACAGTGGCGCGGTGACGTTCTGGACCTCCTCCTGCCGGGACACCAGGGAGGCGAGCGCCGCGTACAGGCAGGCGTAGAAGGCGAAGCCGAGCAGGAACCAGATCAGCACCTGGCCGGCGACACCCGCGATGCCGGACGGGACGTCCACCGCGCCGGTCCCGAGCGCGGCCACGATGCCCACCAGCCCGGTGAGCACCAGCTGACCCAGCCCGAGCAGGCCGATGCCGATCACCTTGCCGGTGAGCAGCTGCCACGGGCGCAGCGTGGCCAGCAACAGCTCCACCACCCGGCTGGACTTCTCCTCGACCACGCCGAGCGCCACCCAGACGCCGTAGCCGATGAGCTGGAAGTAGAGCAGCAGCACGCCGAAGAACGCGGCGCTGCGGCGGGAGTCGGAGTCCGGGTCGGGCGGGTTCAGGGCGGTCACCGCGAGCGGTGGCACGTCGAGAGCCTGCGTGACCGCGGCGGCGTCGAGACCGGCGGCGGTGAGCCGGGCCGCCCCCGCCGCCTGGCGGTACGCGGTCTGTACGACCTGCTCGGTCGTGCCCGACAGCTTCTTGTCGACCAGCACCCGGTCGGTGCCGAGGAAGACGGCGTCGGCGTCGCCGCCGTCGACCGCCGCCCGGCCGGCGGCCTCGTCCGGGTACTGCGTGATCGTCAGGGTCGCGCCCTGCACGGTCACCGCCTGCTCGAGCGCGGGCCGGACCGTCGAGGAGTTGCCGACCAGGCCGACGGTCACGTCGTTGTCATCGGGGTCGAACAACGTCGGGATGACGACGACCGCCGCGACGATGAGCAGCGTGATCGCCGTCGAGATGAGGAAGCTGCGCTCCCGGATCCGGGTGCTGATCTCCCGCCGCAGGACCAGCGGCACCATGCCTCGAGGTGCACCCCGCTCGCGCCCGCTCATACCGCCGCCTCCTGCCGGTCCTGGACCGGTTCGCTCGCGTCCGGGGCGGGCTCGGACACTGCCTCCCGGAACAGCTCGGTCAAGGTGGGCTGCCGCCAGCTGAAGTGCTCGACCCGGCCGGCCCGGGTCGCCGCCGCCAGCACCTGCTGGTCGTCGACGCCGTCGGCGAGATCGAGCACGACCTCACCCCGCCGCTCGCTGACCACGGTCACGCCGGGCAGCGCCGCGGCCCAGGCCGCGGACGCGCCCGGGACCACGACGACCAACTGCCGGCGGCCCTCCTGGGCGCGCAGCTGGTCGACGGTGCCGGTGGCGACCATCTGGCCGGCGTTGATGATGCCGACCGAGTCGCACAGTCGCTCGACGAGGTCGAGCTGATGGGAGGAGAACACGACCGGCACCCCGCCGCGGGCCCGCTCCAGCAGGACCCCCGCCAGGGCATCCACGCCGACCGGGTCGAGCCCGGAGAACGGCTCGTCCAGCACCAGCACCTCGGGCGAGTGCACGAGCGCGGCGGCGAGCTGCACGCGCTGCTGGTTGCCGAGCGAGAGCTTCTCGATGGCGTCATTGCGGCGCTCGGCGACGCCGAGCCGCTCGGTCAGGTCCTCGGCGGCGCGGGTCGCGGCCGGCGCGTCGAGGCCGTGCAGCCGGGCCAGGTAGACCAGGTGCTCGACGACCCGCATCTTCGGGTAGAGGCCGCGCTCCTCGGGCATGTAGCCGAACCGCCGCCGGGTCTCGAAGGTCACCGGGGCGCCCTGCCAGCGCACCGCTCCGGCGTCCGCGGCCAGCACGCCGAGCATGATCCGCATCGCCGTCGTCTTGCCGGCGCCGTTGGCACCGACGAACCCGTAGACCTCTCCGGGACGGACGGAGAAGGACAGGTTGCGCAGGGCGACCTTGTCGCCGTACCGCTTGGTCAGACCGTCGACTTCCAGCATGCTTTCCTCTCTGGACGGGCGGCTGTGCTGGCATCCTCCCCCCATCCGGATGGACCCCACACCCGGGAAAGACGGCCTAATCCGGATGCTTTGGACATACTGCAGATGTCGGGCGTATGCTCCACCCCGTTCGGGCTCCGGCTGGAGGGACGGTACGCATGGGGAACGGGTTCGTCACCGATCCCGACCAGCTCAAGTCGCTGGCGACCAAGCTCTACCAGCTCAAGGGACAGTACGACGGAATCACCGTCAGTTCCCAGGCTGAGGGCGAGGATCTCGGTAGCTGGGACATCGAGAGCGGCGTCGGCACGGTCAAGACCAAGTGGTCCCGCAAGAAGCCCGAGATCGGGCGGTTGCTGGATCAGCTCTCCAAGGGCGTGTTCGCGGCGGCCAAGGAGTACGGCTGGACCGAGGAGCAGGCCCGCAAGGACGCTGCCGACAACCCGGACGGGTCCACGCCCGGCGGGCAGTCGCCCGGTGGTGGTGGCGGCGGTGGCGGCGGTGGCGGCGGCGGAGCGGGTGCCGGCGGGTCCGGTGGAGGCTCCAGCTCCCCCGGCGGGTCCGCGTCGGCCACTCCGGTCGCGCCGCCGCCCACGGCTCCCGGCGACCCCAGGTCCCCCGGGGACGACCAGGAGTGGCACCCCGGCGGCCCCAAGGATCCGAACGACCCCACCAATTCCGGCGACCCGACGGAGCCGGGCGATCCCACGAAGCCCGGGGACCCGACCTCACCCGGGGACCCGACCAAGCCGACGGACACCGACGGCGACGGCACCCCGGACTACCAGGACACCGATTCCGACAACGACGGGATCCCGGACTCGCAGGAGGGCGGCATGACGTCGCCCGGCGACCCGACCAGTCCGGGCGACCCGACCGGCTCCGGGACCGGGACGACGCCCGGTGGTGACCCGACGAGCCCTGGCGACCCGGCGAATCCTGCGGACCCGACGGGCCCCGGCGATCCGACGAGCCCGGTCGACACCGACGGCGACGGGACGCCCGACTACCAGGACACCGACTCCGACAACGACGGCATCCCCGACTCGGTCGAGAAGGGTGGCAACCCGGACGCGTCGATGAGCCCGGGCGGCACCATCCACCCGGGCGACACGACCGGCGGCACCGTCCCCGGAGACCCGACCGGCGGGGCGACCCACCCCGGCGACCCGACCGGAGCGAGCAGCTACCCCGGCGGCCCGGCGACCCACCCGGGCGACCCGACGGGCGGGAGCAGCTACCCGACGGATGTCACGGGCACGGCGACGCACCCGGGCGACAGCACGATCGGATCCACCTACCCGACCGACACAGGCGGGCTCACCGGCGGCGGATCGATGGATTCGGCCGGGACGCCGATGGCGCCCACGGACGTCGCGCCGAGCACGCCGGTCGGCGTGATCGGTGCCGACAGCACCGGGACCGATTTCGGAGGCGGCGGCTCGGACCTGTCCGGTTCGGGCGGCGTGGACCCGGGGACCGGCGCTGACGCCGGGTCCCCGATCGGGGGCGGGAGCGGGTCCGTCGGCGGCGGGGGTTCCGTCGGCGGCCCCGTCCCGGACACGGCCGCCAGCACACCGGTCGACCCGTCCGCCATCACCGGCGGCGGCACGGTCGGTTCCGGATCGGGCACGGTAGGCGTCGGCGGCGAGGCCACCGGCGGTGGCACGGCCGCGGTCGCCGGCGCCAACGGCCTTCCGGTCGCCGCCGCGGTGGCGCCGGTCGGCGTGCTGGGGGCGGCCGGTGCCGCGGCCTGGGCCGTGCACCGCAAGCGGGCCCAGGACAAGGACGAGGCGGCCGAGGACGAGGAGGACTACCTGTGAGCGGGCGGGATCAGTGCTTCGCGCTTCCGGAGCTGCAGCAGTGGGAGACGGCGCAGACCGACAACTACGTCTGGGGTGACCCGGCCGCGATCCAGGCCTACGGAAAGGGCCTCGACACGGCCGGCGGCGCGCTCGGCAGCATCGCCGGCGACCTCGGCGGGATGAACGTCGCCGACTTCTGGACCGGTCCCGCGGCCCAGGCGTTCACCGAGCTCAAGGGGCGGCTCACGCCGGCCGTACGCGGGTTGGCCGACATGCACGACGACGCCGCCACGGCGCTGAACACCTGGCAGCAGCACCTCGGTGTCTACAAGGAGGACTGCGCCACCGCGATCACCACCGGTCGGGCCGGCTGGCACCTCTACCAGACGACCTCCTGCGACAACGCCGATGCGCAGACCAAGATGAACAACGGCAAGACCGGCATCACCAACGCCGAGAGCGGGCGGGACACCGCCGGGCGGACCTGCAAGACCGCGCTGGAGGCGGCGGCCGCGAAGGCGGACGTGCCGACCGCGCCGCCGACGCCCGCGGGCGTACCGGGCCAGATCTCCACCACGCCCGGCCAGGTCGGCACCGCGCCGTCCGGGCGGGAGCCGGTGCCGCTCACCGGTCCGATCCCGGCCGGCCAGCCCCGGCCGTACGTGGACCCGGCCAACGGCAAGATCGTGAAACCGCGACCAGGTCCGTGGGCGATCGGCAAGCAGCCCTGGGACTACGCCGACGGGACGCCGGCGCCGAGCATCGTCACCCAGCCCGTCTCCCAGAACCCGTACATTCCGTCGACGCCGCCGGCGGACACGTCGACGCTCGGCATCTCGCCGTCCGGGAAGCCCCCGGTGCCGTTCACCGGGCCGACCGCGGACGGCAAGCCGCGCTACGTCGACCCGGTCAACGGGCGGATCGTCGTCCCCGCGATGGGGCCGTACGCGACGGGCAAGCGGCCCTGGGTCTACCAGAACTGACCCTCGGCGTTTGGCGCGCTGCAGTGGGGAAGAATGCTCGGACATGGCGACCACGGAGTTCGAAGTCGCGGTGCCGCCCGCCGGCGTCGGCCTCGACGGGGTGCGGGAAGCGGCGTCGCACTGCCACGCGTGCCCGCTGTGGGAGCCGGCCACCCAGACCGTCTTCGGCAAAGGGCCGGCCGACGCGCGCGTGTTCTTCATCGGCGAGGTGCCGGGCGACGTCGAGGACCGCAAGGGCGAGCCGTTCGTCGGACCGGCCGGGCGGCTGCTCGACCGGGCACTGGAGGAAGCGGGCATCGACCGCGGCCAGACGTACGTGACGAACGCGGTCAAGCACTTCCGGTTCACCCTGAACGGCAAGCGGCGGCTGCACGAGACGCCCGGGCCCGAGCACGTCGCGGCCTGCCGGCCCTGGCTCGACGCCGAGCTCGCGCTGGTTGACCCCGAGCTGGTGATCTGCCTCGGCGCGACCGCGGCCAAGGCGATGTTCGGGCCGTCCTTCCGGATCACCAAGCAGCGCGGTCAGCTCGTGCCGCTCGACCCGCCCGGTGGGCTCGGCGGGGAGGGATCCCTGTTCGACGAGCCCGAGGATGCCGCGGTCAACTCCGCCTGGATCATGGCGACGGCGCACCCGTCCTCGGTCCTGCGGGTCCCCGAAGCAGGACGCCAAGCGGCCTACGACGCGCTCGTCGCCGACCTCCGCATCGGCGCCAACGCCCTCGCCTGAGGAGCGGCCTCCAGGCCGCGACGCGGGATTGGGCAGGGACAGGTCCCACGCGGCGAACGAGCCGGCGGGGGAGGGTAGGCGTCAGCGGTCGGACGGGGCGCGGAGGGCGGCCTCGTCGGCGGTGACGGGAGGCATCGATGGCTCGGTCTCGCCGACCAGGGGGTCCTCGGGGTCCGGCGTGCTGGCCTGGGCGATCGAGGCGTCGTAGTGCCGGAATGCCGGCACCAGCGCGGCCGCGACGATCACCAGTACGACCGAGGCGATCCCGCCCGCGACCCAGGAGAACGTCGCCCCGGCCACCGCCGCGGTCGCCCCCGCCCGCAGGTCGCCCAGCCGCGGGCCGCCCGCGACCACCACCACGAACACGCCCTGCAACCGGCCGCGCATCTCGTCCGGCGCGTACACCTGCAGGATCGTCTGCCGGAGCACGGCCGAGACCAGGTCGGCGGCGCCGGCCACCGCGAGCAGCGCGACCGTGATCCAGAGCGTCTTGCCGAGCCCGGCCAGCGCCACCGCGGTCCCCCAGCCGATGATCGCGCAGGTCAGCGCCACGCCCTGGCGCTTGACCCGGCCGATCCAGCCCGAGGACAGCCCGCCGACCACGGCCCCGATCGAGATCGCCGCGAACAGCCACCCGACCGCGGACGGCCCGCCGAACCGGGTCTCGGCCACCTCCGGGAACAGCGCCCGCGGCATCGCGAACACCATCGCCAGGATGTCCATCCCGAACGACATGAGCAGCACCGGCCGCTGCACGATGAACCGCAGCCCGTCGATCACCGACCGCAGCCCGGGCTTGGCCAGGTGCGCGGCCCCGGCCAGCGGCGGCAGCGGCGGCAACCGGAGCGCGGCGTACAGCGCGACGGTGAACAGGACGGCGTCGGTCGCGTACGCCACGGCGAACCCGCCGAAGCGGGCGATGACCACACCGGCCAGCAATGGCCCGGCGACGGTGCCGACGTTGGTGACGGTGAAGTTCAGCGTGTTCGCCGCCGGCACCTCGGCGCGGTCCAGCAGCCGGGGCAGGATCGCGTTGCGGGTCGGCGAGGCGACCGCGAACGCGGCCGACTGGATCCCGACCAGCACCAGGATGATCGGCAGGGAGTCCATCCCGGACACCGCCTGGGCCAGCAGCCCGAGTGTGGCGAACCAGGTCAGCGTGGCCGAGATCAGCAGCAGCTTGCGCCGGTCGACCGCGTCGGCGACCGCGCCGCCCCAGAGCCCGAACACGATCAGCGGCACCAGCCCGACCAGGCCGAGGATGCCGACCCAGAACGAGGACGCGGTGATCGCGTACACCTGCACCGGGACGGCGACGGCGGTGACCTGGAACCCGACGAATGACACGCCCTGCCCGATGAACAGCCGGCGGTAGTCGTGGTGGCGCAGCGGCCCGGTGTCGATCGCGATCCGACGCAGCCGACCGCTCACGGGGACAGCCGCTCGACGACCCAGTCCGCCGGTGGCGCGGCCAGCCGGAACCGCAGCCGGTCGTGCAACCGGGCCGGCCGGCCCTGCCAGAACTCGACCGAGTCCGGCGTGACCCGGAACCCGCCCCAGTTCGCCGGGGCCGGCACCTCGTCCGGATAGCGTTCGGCCAGCGCGGCGGCGGCCGATTCGAGCACGGCCCGGGACGCGACCACCGAGGACTGCGCGCTGGACGCGGACGCGACCTGGCTGTCCCGCGGTCGGGAGTGGAAGTAGGCCGCCGACTCGGCCGCGGACACCCGCGCTGCGGTCCCGGTCACGATCACCTGACGCTCCAGCGGCACCCACGAGAACACGAGCGCGACCTGCGGGTTCGCGGTCAGCTCCCGGCCCTTGCGGGAGTCGTAGTTGGTGAAGAACACGAGCCCGTCCGCATCGAACCCGCGCAGCAGGACGGTCCGGACCGACGGCTGCCCGGACGGTGCGGCTGTCGCCACCACCATCGCGTTCGGCTCGAGGACGAGATCGGACGCCGAGGCCTCGGCGAACCAGCGGGTGAACTGCGTCACCCAGTCCGCCGCCAGCCCCTCCTCGGACAGGGATCCGCGACCGTACGACCGGCGCACGCTGGTCAGCGAGCTGAGTTCGGGCACCCCCCGATTTTCCTCCTCAGGACGCGCCGACGCGCACCGGTGTCGTCAACGGCACTGCGGGTGGGCAAGATGACAGGCGATCGCGACCGCACCCGTCGAGACGCTGGGAGACACCCGATGCCGGAGGACTTCAAGCCCGGGCTGGAGGGCGTCGTCGCCTTCGAGACCGAGATCGCCGAGCCGGACAAGGAGGGCAACGCGCTGCGCTACCGCGGCGTGGACATCGAGGACCTCGTCGGCCGGGTCGCGTTCGGCAACGTCTGGGGCCTGCTCGTCGACGGCGAGTTCAACCCCGGCCTGCCGCCGGCCGAGCCGTTCCCGATCCCGGTGCACTCCGGCGACATCCGGGTCGACGTGCAGAGCGCGATCGCGATGATGGCGCCGTACTGGGGGCTCGGGCAGTTCACCGACATCGACGACGAGCAGGCCCGCGAGGACCTGGCCCGGATCTCGGTCACCGCGATGTCGTTCGTGGCCCAGTCCGCCCGCGGCCTCGGCCTGCCGGCCGTACCGCAGAAGCGGATCGACCAGGCCAAGACGATCGTCGAGCGGTTCATGATCCGCTGGCGGGGCGAGCCCGACCCGGCCCACATCAAGGCTGTCGACGCGTACTTCGTCTCGGCCGCCGAGCACGGGCTGAACGCGTCCACGTTCACCGCCCGGATCGTCGCCTCCACCGGGGCCGACGGGGCGGCCGCGATCTCGGCCGCGATCGGGGCCCTGTCCGGCCCACTGCACGGCGGCGCGCCCTCGCGGGTGCTGAAGATGCTCGACGACGTCGAGAAGTCCGGCGACGCCGTCGGCTACGTCAAGGGCCTGCTGGACCGCAAGGAGCGGCTGATGGGCTTCGGGCACCGGGTCTACCGGGCCGAGGACCCCCGCGCCCGCACGCTGCGGCGCACGGCCCAGGAGCTCGGCTCCCGCCGGGTCGAGGTCGCCGAGGCGCTGGAGAAGGCCGCGATCGAGGAGCTCACCGCCCGCTACCCCGACCGTCCACTCCGGACGAACGTGGAGTTCTGGTCCGCGGTGGTGCTGGACTTCGCGGAAGTCCCACCGCACATGTTCACGTCGATGTTCACCTGCGCGCGCACGGCCGGGTGGAGCGCGCACATCATGGAGCAGAAGCGGCTGAACAAGCTCATCCGGCCCTCGGCCCGCTACCTGGGCCCCGGCCCGCGCAAGCCCGAGGACGTCGAGGGCTGGGCCGAGATGCCCCCCGAGTACAAGACCGAGAAGGACTAGCCGCACCATGGAGGGGTGACCTCAGCTCCTCGGATCCAGCTGCCCGACGACCTCAAGCCCCGTGACGGCCGGTTCGGCTGCGGGCCCTCCAAGGTGCGCCCGGAGGCCCTGGCCGCGCTGGCCGGCGCGGGTGCCGCGGTGATGGGCACGTCGCACCGGCAGGCTCCGGTCAAGGACCTCGTGCACCGCGTCCGGACCGGGCTGTCCGCGCTGTTCTCCGCGCCGGACGGGTACGAGGTCGTGCTGGGCAACGGCGGGGCGACCGCGTTCTGGGACGCCGCGGCGTACGGGCTGGTGCGGGAGCGGTCCGAGCACCTCGCGTTCGGTGAGTTCGGCTCGAAGTTCGCCGACGTGACCACCGGCGCGCCGTTCCTCGGCGAGCCGGTGCTGGTCAAGGCCGACGCCGGCAGCGCGCCGTCGGTGCGGCCCGAGCCCGGCGTGGACGCGTACGCCTGGCCGCACAACGAGACCTCCACCGGCGTGATGACCTCGGTCGTCCGTCCGACCGGGACGGACGCGGGCGCGCTCGTGCTCGTCGACGCCACCTCGGGCGCCGGCGGGCTGCCCGTCGACGTCAGCCAGGCCGACGTCTACTACTTCGCGCCGCAGAAGAACTTCGGCTCCGACGGCGGGCTCTGGCTGGGCCTGTTCTCGCCGGCCGCGCGGGAGCGGGTGGCGCAGCTCGCCGGCAGCGACCGGTGGATCCCGCCGTCGCTGGACCTGGCGACCGCGCTGGACAACTCGGCCAAGGACCAGACGTACAACACCCCGGCGGTGGCGACGCTCTGGCTGCTGGCCGACCAGATCGAGTGGATCAACGGCAACGGCGGGCTGGACTGGGCCGTGGGGCGGACCACCGACTCCTCGAACCGGCTCTACACCTGGGCCGAGAAGTCGCCGTACGCGACGCCGTTCGTCACCGACCCGGCGCTGCGCTCGCTGGTGGTCGGCACGATCGACTTCGCCGACTCGGTCGACGCCGCCGCGGTGGCGAAGGTGCTGCGGGCGAACGGGATCGTGGACACCGAGCCGTACCGGAAGCTGGGCCGCAACCAGCTGCGGATCGGCATGTTCCCGGCCGTCGACCCGGACGACGTCGAGGCCTTGACCGCCTGCATCGACTTCGTCCTCGACAAGCTCGCATAGTCCGGCCGCCTCGCCGCGTCTGTCCGGATGTGATGGACGCGGAGGCGGAACGGGAGTTCCGGGAGTTCGTCGCGGCCCGCGCGGGCGCGCTGTTCCGGTCGGCGTACCTGCTGACCGGGCAGCGGGAGGCGGCCGAGGACCTGCTGCAGACCGTGCTGGCCAAGGTCGCGCTGCGGTGGTCGCGCATCGACGGGCCGCCGGACCCGTACGTGCGCAAGGCGCTCTACCACGAGCAGGTCGGACGCTGGCGGCGACGCGGGCGCGAGGTCTTCGGGGTCCCGGAGACGGTCGCTCCCGGTGACCACGCCGCCAGCACCGACCTCCGGCTCTCGCTGGCCGCGGCGCTGCGCACGCTGACCGTCCGGCAGCGGGCCGTGATCGTGCTGCGCTACGTCGACGACCTGCCCGAGGCCGAGGTCGCGGCCGCGCTGGACGTCTCCGTCGGCACCGTGCGCAGCACCGCCTCCCGGGCCCTGGCCCGGCTGCGCAGCACCTGTCCCGAACTGGTCGAGGAGGCGACGCGATGAACCACGACCTGCTCCGGACCGCGCTGCGCGAGCTCGGCGACGTACCGCCACCGGCCGACCTGGCCGGGTCCGCGCTGGCCCGGGCCCGCCGGGATCACCGCCGCCGGCTCGTCGCGGCCGTCGCCGCGGTGGTCGCGATCACCGCGCTGGCCGTGGCCGTCCCGGTAGCGCTGCGGCCGGACCGGGCCGGGCCGCCCGCGACGCCCGCGCCCACCTCCGCCGGGCCGGTGGTCGCGGCGTTCACCGGGATCGGCCCGGACCCGTTCACCGCGTACAGCCTGCTGCGCGACCCGGCCACCTCCCGGTACGTACGGATCGGCGTCCCGGACCTGTCGCCGAGCCCGGACGGCCGCCGGGTCGTGGTCCGCTCCGGCGGCGTCGAGGGCAGCCCCGGCTACCCGTCGACGTTCGGGGTCGCCGACCGGGGCGCGCTGCTGCGGGACGGTCTGACCGCGGTGCGCTGGCTCGACCCCGCGGTGCAGACCGTGGCCGCGCCGCTGCCGCGGTGGTCGCCGGACGGGACCCGGCTGGCCTACTCCTCGATCCGCAAGGGCGAGGACGTCGTCCGGGCCGGGGTGGTGAACGCGGCGACCGGTCGCACGGAGGCCACGTTCACGATCCCGGAGCGGTGCTCGGACTGCGACCTGTCCTGGTCCGCCGACGGGCGCGAGCTCGGCCTCGTCCGGACGAACGGCGGCGTGCAGTTCTACGACCTCACCGGTCGCCCGGCGACCCGGTGGGGGGCGCCGGACGCGGTCATCGCGCCGGACTGGTGGGCCGTGTCCCCGGACCGGCGGCGGTTCCTCGCGGACCGGCCGACGGGCGCGGGGCAGGAGATCATGGACGCCCGCACCGGCGCGTTCCTGACACCGCTGGAGGGCCTCGGCACGATCGTCGGCTGGTCCGGCGACGCCGCGCTGGTCCGGGTCCGCTGGGCCGACGACGGGCTCCAGGGCAGTCCGGACGCGCCCGCGCACACCGTGGTGGCGCTGGAGATCATCACGGTGGACGGCCGGGTGCTGCGCCGGATCCCGGTCCCGGGCGAGGTCGCGGCCGCGGAGGTCCGGCTCGGCTGAACGGGCGTGTCGGAGCCGGACGGGGCTCCGTACGGACCCTAGCCTTGAGCTACGACGATTCTCGACGAGCCGGAGGCGGGGGAATTGCGACAGCTGCGATTCGTCGGGCTCGCCGAGGACGGCGCCAGCCTGTTGCTGGAAAGCCCGACCGGGGAGTCCTACCGACTGCCCGTCGACGAGCGGGTCCGGGCAGCCTGCCGCGGTGACCTGACCCGGCTCGGCCAGATCGAGATCGAGATGGACAACCCGCTGCGGCCGCGCGAGATCCAGGTGCGCGTCCGGGGCGGCGAGTCGGCCGAGCAGGTCGCGGCCGCGTCGGGGATGCCGCTGGACCGGGTGCTGCGGTTCGCGTACGCGGTGCTGCAGGAGCGGGACCGCGTCGCCGCGCAGGCCCGGACCACCGCGATCCGGCCGCCGGCGCCCCAGGAGCTCGGCGACCTGGTCGAGGAACGGCTGATCAGCCGCGGTACGGACGCGAGCACGCTGCAGTGGGACGCCTGGCGGCGCGAGGACGGGCGCTGGGCCGTACGGCTGGCGTGGCGGCACAGCGACCGGGGCCACGAGGCGAACTGGAGCCTCGACCTGGCCCGGCGGGCGCTGCTGCCGGAGGACCCGGCGGCCGAGCAGCTGAGCGCGAAGGAGTTCCACGCGCGCACGATCACCGCGGTGACGCCGCTGGCGGTCGCGGCACGGGCGGCCGACGGGCCGACGCGGCGCCGCGGCCCCGAGCCCAACCACCTCCCGCCGGTCGCTGACCACCGGACCGAGCGCTCCGACGCCGGTTCGGACCGGGCCGACGCCGGTCGCGGCCGGGCCGACACCGGTGGTGGACGGGCCGACACCGGTGGTGGACGGGCCGACGCCGGTCGCGGCCGGGCCGACGCCGGTGGTGGCCGGGCCGACGCCGACGCCGGTACCGGCCGGGCCGACGCCGGTCGCGGACGGCTCGGCGAGCGACGGGGACAGGACGCGACCGGACGGGACGAGGGCAAGCAAGCCCTCGCCGATCGGGCCGACGCCGGCGGTGGGTCCGCCCCGATCGGTGGCGCCGCGTCCTCGCGCACGGCGCCGGCGGACAGTTCCCCTCCAACCGTGTCGGTCGGCAACACCGCACTGGACACTTCGGCCGAGAGCGCTCCGGACGCACGGCCGGAGACGGTCCGGACCTCGACCGAGTCGCAGCAGACGCCCGCCGGGACGGCTGAGCGGAGCGGTCGGCCGAGCCTGGACGAGATCCGCGCCGGCGCCGCTCGCCCCGGCTCCGATCGCCGGGCCGGCCCGACCCAGGTCGCCGCCGCCCGCGCGGCGACGCGTACCCGGACCACCGCCGAGCGGCGCCCCACCGGCGGCGCTCGCCCGGATCGGTCCGCCGACGGCACCCGCGACCAACCGGCCGGCAGCGAGAGCCCGACGGCCAGCAGCGCTGCCCGCGCCGAGAGCCCGACGACCGGCAGCGCTGCCCGCGCCGAAGGCCCGGTGGCCGAGAGCCCGACCCGGAACGGGCGCCCGACCCGGAACGGGAGCCCGACCCGGAACGGGAGCCCGGGCCGTGTGGCGAACCCGGCTGAGGAGCGGCGGCCGATCCGGCGGGGCGACGGCATCCGTACCGGCCGGACGGCCGAGACACCGGCCGAGACGCGGACGGAGACGCCGGCCGAGACGCGGACGGAGACGCCGACAGACGACGAGGACGTACGGCGGATCGCCGCCGGCGGCGGCACGATCCCGCTGCCCGTCGGCCCGTCCGCCGATGACGACCGCGCCCGCCGGGCCACGGTCCCGTCCTGGGACGACATCCTGCTCGGGGTCCGACGAAAGCACTGAGTCCAGAAACTCAGGTGATACTCGCGCCCGCGACGGTTAACGTCAGTCATCGTGTCCCAGCGCCGAACGACCTATACCTCGCTCCGGCGCACGGGGACGTACGCGAAGCCGTATCGCGCCGGTTTCCTCGCCATGACCGCCGCCGCGCTGGCCTCCGAGCTCGCCCCCGCGGCGGTCCCGCTGATCGCGCAGCGGGTCGTCGACGACGCGATCCGGACCCATGACCGCGGCGCGCTGCTGCCCCTGTCCGGACTGGCCCTGCTGCTCGGCGCGCTGGAGGCGCTGGCCGTTCTGGTCCGCCGCTGGGTGATGAGCAAGGCCGCGCTCGGGGTCGAGACCGACATCCGCCGCGACCTGTACGGACACCTGCAGGGTCTGCCGGTCTCGTTCCACGACCGCTGGCAGTCCGGGCAGCTGCTGTCCCGGGCGACCGAGGACCTGTCCACGATCCGCCGGTTCCTCGGCTTCGCGCTGGTCTTCCTGGTGGTGAACTCGACCGTCTGCGTGGTGGTCGGGATCCTGCTGTTCTTCTCGTACTGGCCGCTGGCGCTCGTGGTGGTCGTCTTCGCGGTCCCGCTGGTGATCACCACGCGGCACTTCGAGGTCCGCTACTCGACAATCTCCCGCCGGGCCCAGGACCTCGGCGGCGAGCTGACCACGAGCGTCGAGGAGTCGGCCGGCGGCATCGGCACGATCCGCTCGTTCGGCCGCCGGAAGCTGGTGCTGGGCCGGTTCATGAACCAGGCCAAGGAGCTGCGCGAGGTCCAGCTGGAGAAGGTCCGGGTGCTGGCCTACTTCTGGGCCGTGCTCGAGATCTTCCCCCAGATCGTGCTCGCGCTGGTGACGCTCGGCGGCGGCATCGCGGTCGCGAACGGTCAGCTGAGCCTGGGCGGGCTGGTCGCGTTCGTCTCGCTGTTCCTGATGCTGCAGTGGCCGATCGACTCGCTGGGCTGGCTGACCGCGCAGGCCCAGGAGGCCGAGACCGCGGCCGAGCGAGTGTACGAGGTGCTCGACACGCCGTCCGCCGTGCTCGACCGCCCCGGCGTGCAGCCGATGCGGGCGGTCTCCGGGCGGCTGCGGCTGGACGGCGTCGGCTTCCGCTACCCCGGCGGCGACCACGACGTGCTGCACGACGTGACGCTGGACATCGCCCCGGGCGAGACGGTCGCGCTGGTCGGCGCCACCGGCTCGGGCAAGACCACGCTCACCGCCCTCATCCCCCGCCTGTACGACGTGACCGCGGGCCGGGTGCTGCTCGACGACACCGACGTCCGGGACATCCCGCTGGCGCAGCTGCGCCAGGCTGTCGCGGTCGCGTTCGAGGAGCCGACGCTGTTCTCGGTCAGCGCCCGGGAGAACCTCACCTTCGGCCGCCCCGACGCGACCGACGCGGAGGTCGAGGAGGCGCTGCGGGTCGCCCAGGCCGAGTTCGTGTACGACCTGCCCTGGGGCCTGGACACCCGCCTCGGCGAGCAGGGGCTGACCCTCTCCGGCGGCCAGCGGCAGCGGCTGGCGCTGGCCCGGGCGGTGCTCGGGCGGCCGCGGGTGCTGGTGCTGGACGACCCGCTGTCGGCGCTGGACGTGCACACCGAGGCGCTGGTCGAGCAGGCGCTGCGCCGCGTGCTGAGCGGCACCACGGCGCTGGTCGTGGCCCACCGGGCCTCGACCGTGCTGCTCGCCGACCGGGTGGCGCTGCTGATCGACGGCACCCTGGCCGCGGTCGGCACCCACTCGGAGCTGCTCGCGGAGGTCCCCGCGTACCGGGACCTGCTGGCTCAGGAGTCCGACCTGGAGGAGGTGGGGACGTGACCGCGGTGGAGAACGCGACGGGAGCGATCGAGGACAAGGACTGGCGGGGCGTCGCCGCCGAGGACGTCGACGAGCTGCCGGAGAAGATCAGCATCGTGCTGCGGGCCCGCAGCCGGCGGCTGCTGGGCAGCCTGCTGCGCCCGCACCGCAAGGCGCTGTGGGTCGTGCTCGTGCTGGTGCTGCTGCAGAACGGCGCCGCGATGGTGGGCCCGTGGTTGGTGGGCGTCGGCATCGACCGGGGCATCCCGGCGCTGAGGAACGGCGACTGGCGCCCG
Source organism: Mycobacteriales bacterium (assembly GCA_035995165.1). Lineage (NCBI taxonomy): Bacteria > Bacillati > Actinomycetota > Actinomycetes > Mycobacteriales > Mycobacteriales bacterium. Next base: position 18,795 of record DASYKU010000013.1, on the reverse strand, counting down.
CTGCTCACCGTCGGCGGCGTGCTGCTGCTCGCGGCCGTCGCGGACGCCTTGCTGCGCGCCCTGTTCCTGCTGCGCGCGGGCCGGATCGGGCAGGCCGTGCTGCTGGACCTGCGCCGGCGGCTGTTCGACCACGTGCAGCGGCTCTCGCCGGCCTTCCACGAGCGCTACACCTCGGGCCGGGTGATCGCCCGGCTCACCTCGGACGTGGACGCGCTCAACGAGCTGCTCGACGAGGGCCTGGACGGGCTGGTCACCGCGCTGCTCTCGGTGGTCTCGATCGGCATCATCCTGATGGTGCTGGACCTGCCGCTGGCGCTGGTCACGCTGGCCACGTTCCTGCCGCTGTACGTGCTCTCGCGCTGGTTCCGGAGCCGCTCCTTCGCCGCGTACCGGCGGACGCGGGAAACGAACTCGGCCCTGATCGTGCAGTTCGTGGAGTCCCTGGCCGGGATCCGGGCGGTGCAGGCGTTCCGCCGGGAGCCCCGCAATGGGCAGATCTTCGAGCAGCTGAACGACGACGTCCGGGCCTCGAACGCGACCTCGTTCCGGCTGATGGCACTGTTCGTGCCGGGAGTGGCGATCCTGGCCACGATCGCCACCGTGACCGTCCTGTTCTACGGCGGCCACCGGGTCCTCGACGGCGACATGCAGGTCGGCGTGCTCACCGCGTTCCTGCTCTACCTGCGCCGGTTCTTCGACCCGATGCAGGACATCGCGGTGTTCTTCAACTCCTTCCAGTCGGCCAGCGCGGCGCTGGAGAAGCTGTCCGGGGTGCTGGAGGAGCAGCCGTCGGTGCCCGAGCCGGCCGACCCGACGCCGCTGCCGGACGCCCACGGCGAGGTCGCGTTCCGGGCCCTGCGCTTCGGCTACCGGGACACGGTCGTGCTGCCGAACCTGGACGTGACGATCCCGGCCGGCCAGACGGTCGCGCTGGTCGGCGCGACCGGGGCCGGCAAGACCACGGTGGCCCGGCTGCTGTCCCGCTTCTACGACCCGCTCGCCGGCCAGGTGCTGCTGGACGGGATCGACCTGCGGCAGCTGTCCGAGTCGGACCTGCGCCGCTCGGTGGTGCTGGTGACGCAGGAGAACTTCCTGTTCTCCGGCTCGGTCGCCGACAACATCGCCTTCGGGCGGCCCGAGGCGACCCGGGAGCAGATCGTCGCGGCCGCCCGGGCCATCGGCGCGGACGAGTTCATCAGCGCGCTGCCGGAGGGGTACGACACGGACGTCCGCAAGCGCGGTGGCCGGCTCTCGGCCGGGCAGCGGCAGCTGGTCGCGTTCGCCCGGGCGTTCCTGGCCGACCCGGCCGTGCTGATCCTGGACGAGGCGACCTCGTCGCTGGACGTGCCGAGCGAGCGGGCCGTGCAGCGGGCGCTGCGCACGATCCTGACCGAGCGGACCTCGCTGATCATCGCGCACCGGCTGTCCACGGTGGAGATCGCGGACCGGGTGCTGGTGATGGAGGCCGGCCGGATCGTCGAGGACGGCTCGCCGGACGAACTGGTCGGCGGCGAGGGCCGGTTCGCCGGCCTGCACCGGGCCTGGCGGGACTCACTCGTCTAAACTGGTTTCTTGGTCGTTTCGCCGGTTGGCTTGCGGGAGCCGCAGCTGGTGGATCGCGATGGCGGCGGCGGTGGCCACGTTCAGGGAGTCGACGCCGTCCGCCATCGGGATCCGCACCCGCCCGTCCGCCGCGGCCAGCGCCTCCTCGCTCAGGCCCGGCCCCTCGGCCCCGAGCAGCAACGCCAGCCGGGGCGTCGAGGGGTCCACAGTGGACAGCGGTACGGACGGCGGGTGCGGCGCCAGCGCGAGCACCGTGAACCCCGCGAGCGCCGAGCGCAGCGCGGCCCAGGTCGGCACGTGCACGAACGGCACCCGCAGCACGTGCCCCATCGAGACCCGTACCGACCGGCGGTAGAGCGGGTCGGCGCAGCGCGGCCCGAGCAGCACCGCGTCGACCCCGAGGCCGGCCGCGTTGCGGAACAGCGAGCCGAGGTTCTCGTGGTCGTTGACGCCCTCCAGGACGAGCAGCCGGCGGGCGGCGGCCAGCAGCGGCGCCAGCGCCGGCTCGGGCGCGCGGTCGGCCGAGGCGAGCACGCCCCGGTTGAGGTTGAAGCCGACCGTGCGCGCCAGCACGTCCGCGGTGGTGGCGTAGACCGGCACCGGCAGCCCACGGAGGTCCGGGTCCAGGTCGGCCAGCCGGGCCGCGACGCCCAGCACGGCCCGCGGCCGGTACGGCGAGTCGAGCAGCCGCCGGACCACCGGCACGCCCTCGGCGATCACCAGCCCGCGGCCGCCCGGGAGGTCGGGCCGGCGGTCGGCGGAGGTGAGATCGCGGAAGTCGGCGATCCGTGGATCACCCGGGTCGGTCACCGTATGCATGGGTCGTCTCCGGACCCGCTCCTCGGGCGGTGGTCCCGGGATGCCACCGCGGGCAGTCCTGCGATGCTCACTCCCCCGTCGACTCGCGTCCTGCACCCGGTGAGGCTATCCAGCCCACTCCGAACGGCCGCCCCGCCTCACGATTCCGTCACGGAACCCCCTGTACGGCCGCTCCCACCCCCTACCGTGAGATCCGTGCGGACGACGTTGGAGGCGCCGAGGACCGGTCCGGCGGACACGATCGCCGACCCGCCGCGCCCCGGCGGGACCGCACCGCCGCTGACCCGCGCGCCCGGCCGGCGTACCGGGGGCGGCGTCATCCTGCTGCCGCCGTGGACCCGGGCACCGTTCCTGCCGTTCCGGCAGCCCGCGGTGATCCTGGCCGTGCTGGGGGCGGCGGCGATCCTGGCCTGCGCCAGCTCCTCGGCCGCGTTGTTCCTGTCCTCGGCGTCCTCGGAGTCGCTGCGCCGGCTGCTGGTCGCGCAGTGCGCGGACGCCGGCTACCCGACCGTGCAGTCGAGCCGGGTCGTGTCCGACACGACCGACCAGCGCGAGGGCGCGCGGAAGCTCGCCGACGCCGACGTCCGCACGGCGATGGCCGGGGCCGGGCTGGCCTCGCCGTCGCGGCTGCGGGTGTCCGACCAGAGCCCGCAGTTCGGGATCGGGGTGGAGAGCGCCGGCGGCCGGCTGTTCTACCGGGACGGCGCCACGGCGCAGATCACGCCGGTCGGGCGGACGCTGAGCGGCTCCGGGGTCTGGCTGCAGGCCGGGATGGCGACCCAGCTGAGCGCGAAGGTCGGCTCCCGGATCACGGTCTCGGCCGGCGGCGCCGGCGCGGGCGGGCAGACCTCGATCCGGGTGGTCGGCATCTACCGCAACCTGGACCAGGAGGCCGTCCGGCCGTACTGGTGCTCGTACACGAGCCTGTTCCTCAATCCCAGCTACGGCGGCGACTCCACGCCGCCGCCGATGGTCATCACCACCGACGCGGCCACCTTCACCTCGATCCGGGACAGCTACCGCGGCTCCAGCACGGACAGCTGGATCGCCCCGGCCGACACCACCGACATCACGCTCACCCAGGGCAAGGCGATCGCGGCCCAGCAGCAGGCGGCGTACCGGGCGCTGAGCCTGCCCGAGCCGGCCGCGCTGGCCCAGCGCACGTCCGGGTCCGGGCAGATGCCGCAGTTCGTGGACCGGACCGAGCTCACCCGGCAGGGTCTGCGCGGACCGGTGCTGCCGATCGCGCTCGGCGGCTCGCTGCTGGCGCTGCTGCTGGTCGGCGCCGCCGGGTCGTACTGGGCGGATCGGCGGGCGCGGGAGGTGCGGCTGCTGTCCTCGCGCGGGGTCGGGCCGTCCGCGCTGGCGCTCAAGGCCGTGCTGGAGCTGGCGCTGCCGGCGATCGTCGGCACCGTGCTGGGCTGGGTGCTGGCCCGGTGGCTGGTCGCGCTGCTCGGGCCGAGCCCGCTGCTGGACGCGGCCGCACCCTGGCAGGCCGGGCTGACCGCGCTGGTCGCGCTCGCCGGCGGGCTGGCGCTGCTGGCCCTGGTGGCCGGGCTGCGCAGCCGGGCCGCGACCGAGCGGCCGGTCGGGGCCCGCCGGGGCTGGGTCGCGCTGGTGCCCTGGGAGCTGCTGCTGCTCGGGGCCGCGCTCGGCTGCTGGCTGCAGCTGCGCCGCGAGGACGCGGTCACCGTCGACGGCGGCATCGCCCAGATCAACCTGCTCGTGGTCGCGTTCCCGCTGTTGTTCCTGGTCGGCTCGGCGGTGCTGCTGGTCCGGCTGCTGGCGGCGCTGCTGCCGCGGCTGGGCCGGACCGCGACCCGGCTGAGCCCGGGCTGGTACCTGGCCACCCGCCGGGTCACCGCCTCCCGGGTGGTCAGCGTGGTGCTGCTGGCCGCGGCGAGCACGCCGATCGCGGTGCTCGTCTACGCCGCCACCCTCACCGGCACCTCCCAGTACACGCTGGACTCCAAGGCCGGGCTGATCAACGGCAGCACGGTCGCGGTGCAGACCGTCGACCCGATCGAACGCACCCCCGCCACCGACGCCGTCGGCACGGTCGTCTTCCGCTATCTGTACGGCAAGGTCGACGGCCAGCCCACCGACGTGACCGTGCTGGCGATCGACCCGGACTCGTTCCCGGCCACCGCGTACTGGGACCGGCGGTTCGCCGAGGACTCGCTGGGCACGCTGATGGCGAAGCTGCGGGCGCCGGCCGCGGACGGCCGGGTCCCGGCGGTCGCGATCGTCGAGGACGGCCCGGACTTCCCGGCCACGTTCCAGCTCGGGTTGGGTACGACGAAGATCGACGCGGTCACCACCGCGCACGCGCACCTCTTCCCCGGCCGGCGCATCCCCGGCCCGATGCTCGTCGTGGACCGGTCCCGGCTCGGCCCCGTGGACAAGTTCGCCGGTCAGCTCAACGAGGTCTGGAGCCGGGACGGCTCGCCGGACGCGGCCCGGGCCGCGGTCTCCGCCCAGAACGCCCGGATCTACCTGGTCACCTCGCAGGACACGGTCTTCGAGGTGGCCAACTTCCTCGGCATCTCCTGGACCTTCGACTACCTGTCCGCGCTGGCCGCGCTCGTCGGCCTGGTCGCGATCGGCGGGCTGCTGCTCTACCTGGAGACCCGGCAACGCTCCCGCTCGGCCTCGTACGCGCTGGGCAAGCGGATGGGCCTGACCCGGGCCACCCACCTGCGCTCGCTGCTGGCCGAGCTCGGCGTCCTGCTCGGGCTGGCCTGGGTGATCGGGGCCGGGCTGGCCTGGGCCGCCGTGCTCATGGTCTTCCGCCGGCTCGACATCGACCCCAGCCGGCCACCGGGCCCGTTGCTCACCGTCCCGGTGCCGGCCATCGCCGGTTCGGCGCTGGCCGTCGCGGTGGTCGTCGTGCTGGCCGCGCTGTACGCGCAGCGGTCGGCCGACCGCGCCGACGTCTCGGAGGTGCTCCGCCTTGGCTCCTGAGTCCTACGGGATCGACGACTGGGGCGACTCCGACTGGGGTGGCCCGCTCGCCACGGCCGCGGAACCGGCGGCCGCCGTCCGGGACGTACGCAAGACGTACGTGATCGAGGACGAAGAGGTCCAGGCGCTGAAGGGGATCGACAAGGAGTTCCCGGCCGGTCGGGTCAGCACGATCGTCGGGCCGTCCGGGTCGGGGAAGTCCTCGCTGCTGCGGATCCTGGCCTGCGTGGACCGGCCGACCTCGGGCTCGGTCCGGGTCGGCGGCCGGGAGATCGCCGAGCTGAGCGTGCGCAAGCGGCGGGCGCTGCGCCGGACCGCGGTCGGCTACGTCTTCCAGAACCCGGTCGACAACCTGGTCGAGTACCTCCGCGGCGCCGAGCAGGTCCGGCTGGCCGCGAGGCTGCGCGGGCTGCGGCCGGACGAGGGCGAGATCGACCGGCTGCTGGCCGTGCTCGGGCTGACCGACCGGGCCGAGCACCTGCCGGTGCAGCTGTCCGGCGGCGAGCAGCAGCGGCTGTCCTTCGCCTGCGCCGTGATCGGCCGGCCCGCGATCGTGGTCGCCGACGAGCCCACCGCGGAGCTGGACTCGGCGTCCGCGGACCGGGTGCTGGAGGCCGTGCACGACCTGCGCGCCGAGGGCGTGGCGTTCCTGCTGTCCTCGCACGACCCGCGGGTGGTGCGCTCGACGGACCACCTGCTGCGGCTGGAACACGGAGAGGTGGTCGAGTCGTGGTGAGCCGACGAGGGAGTGAGCATCGCAGGGCCCCCGGGCGGTTGATCGCCCCACGGTTGCCCGCGGAATGGAGCGACCGACGAGGCGAACGGAGGGCGGCGTGGTAGGCACCGCGGTGGTCGACGCGCACGGCCTGGAGAAGTCGTACAGGCGTGGGGACGAGCAGGTGCACGCCCTGCGCGGGGTGTCGCTGACGCTGCACCCGGGTGAGCTGATCGCGCTGGTCGGGCCGTCCGGCTCGGGCAAGTCGACCCTGCTCAACGTGCTCTGCGGGTGGGAGCAGCCGGACGACGGCACCCTGGACTGGACGTCGGAGCTGGCCGTGAGCTCGCCGGACCGGCTGCCCTGGCGGCGGCTGGCGATCGTGCCGCAGGCGCTCGGGCTGCTCGACGACCTGACCGTGGAGGAGAACATCCTGCTGCCGGCCCGGCTCACCGGCCGGCTGGCCGAGCTGCGGCCGCGGGCGACCGAGCTGATGACCGGCCTCGGCATCGCACACCTGGCCGCGCGGTACCCGAAGCAGACCTCGCTCGGCGAGCAGCAGCGCTGCGCGGCGTCCCGGGCGCTGCTGCTGGGGCCGACGCTGCTGCTGGCCGACGAGCCGACCGCGCACCAGGACGCCGGCTGGACCGACGCGATCTTCGCCGAGTTCCGCGACCTGCTCCGGCACGGCGGGTCCTGCCTGATCGCCACCCACAACCCCGAGACGTGGGGCTACGCCGATCGCGTCCTCTCGATGCACGACGGCCACCTCACCGAAGGCGCCCCCGACCCCGTCCACTAGCGACCCGGCGAATCGCTCCGGGTCAGGACCGGTCGGTTCCCGCCGACGAGGCTGTACGCGGGCTTCTCGGGCCAGTGACACCACAGCGGTCGTCGGCACGCCGAGCCCATCGGGGCGCACCTGCTGGGGAGCCAGCACCCGCCGGCGTGGCAGTCCGCCGGAACCGGTACCACTGGGAGTGGTAGCTACCGCGCCCGGTGGTACGGGTTCCTCAGGACACCAACCCCGGGCGGCGGCACCGCGCTGCGAACGACGACCTCGTCACGTTGTTAGCTTTGCTAACGGGGGGAAAGGTGAAGGTATGGAGTACACCTATCTCGGACGGACGGGGCTGCGCGTGTCGCGGCTCGTGCTCGGCACGATGAACTTCGGGCCGGAGACTGACGAGCCGACATCGCACGCGATCATGGACAAGGCCCACGAGTACGGCATCAACTTCTTCGACACCGCCAACGTGTACGGCTGGGGCGAGAACCGCGGCCGGACCGAGGAGATCATCGGCAACTGGTTCGCCCTCGGTGGCGACCGCCGGGACAAGACCGTCCTGGCCACCAAGATGAACGGCAACATGGGCGAGAAGTGGCCCAACAACGACAAGCTCTCGGCGCTGAACATCCGCCGCGCCTGCGACGCCTCGCTCGCCCGCCTGCAGACCGACCACATCGACCTCTACCAGATGCACCACGTCGACCGGGAAACGCCCTGGGACGAGATCTGGCAGGCCATGGACACCCTGGTCCAGCAGGGCAAGATCCTCTACGTCGGCTCGTCCAACTTCGCCGGCTGGAACATCGCCCAGGCCAACGAGGCCGCCCTCCGCCGCCACTCCTACGGGCTGGTCTCCGAGCAGTCCATCTACAACCTGCTCACCCGCGAGGTGGAGCTGGAGGTCCTGCCGGCGGCCCAGGCGTACGGGCTGGGCGTCATCCCGTGGAGCCCGCTGCACGGCGGCCTGCTCGGCGGCGTGCTGCGCAAGGAGCGGGAGGGCAGCCGGCGTACGACCGGCCGGGCCAAGGAGACGCTGGAGGCGCACAAGGAGGCCATCGGCGCGTACGAGGACCTGTGTGAGGAGCTCGGCGAGGAGCCGGCCGACGTGGCGCTGGCCTGGCTGCTGACCCGGCCCGCGGTCACCGGCCCGATCATCGGCCCGCGCACCATGGAGCAGCTCGACGGCACCCAGCACGCGCTCGAGGTGCACCTGGAGGACAAGGTCCTGGACCGGCTGGACGAGATCTTCCCGGGCTACAGGACCGCGCCCGAGCACTACGCCTGGTAGTAGGAACGACCGCCTGCGCGGGTTCACCACGCCTGGTAGACAGGGTGGTCAGCGGGGCGTCGGGTGGTACGTCCCCACCGCGTCGCCCGGCGCCCCGCCTTGCTCATGTCGCTCAGCGCCAGCTGGAGACGGTCTCGTAGTGGGGGGACGAGCCGTGGTGGCTGCGCATCAGCACGATCTCGCCCGCGGTGAAGTGCGGCCCGGCGTAGTTGCCCAGCGCCCCGGCGATCCTCCGGTCGCCGCGGGCCGAGCCGGCCCAGCGGCCCACGGTCACGTGCGGCCGGTACGGCCGCCGCTCGATCGGGATCCCCGCCGCCCGCCCGGCCCCGGCCGCGGCGGCGGCGAGCGCGGCCAGCTTCTCGACGTCGCCGTCGACCCCGACCCAGAGCACCCGCGGGTCGCCCTTCTCCGGGAACGTGCCGGCCCCGGCCAGCCGCAGATGCACGTCGACCACCCCCAGCGCGTCGGACAACGCGTCCGTCAGCACCGGGACGTGGTCGTCCGGCACCTCACCGAAGAAGGCGAGCGTCACGTGCTGGGTCTCGCGACCGGCCCAGCGCGGCCCGCCGGGCCGGTCCCGGAGCCGGCGCAGCGCCCCGCCGAGATGGTCCAGCGCGGACGGCGGCGGCACGACCGCCGCGAACAGCCGTTGGTTCAGGGCATGTCCTGGCGCCTGCGGACAGGACCGAACCGCAGACCGCCGTCCCGCAGCGTGCCCTCGACCCGCATCCGCTCCAGGTCCCGGTCCATGCCGAGCGACAGCTCGGTCAGCACGTGCGGCACCTCCAGCGCCAGCGCGGCCTTCCCCAGCACGTCGTCGTACGCCAGGAGCAGGCCGTGCTTGCGCGCCCGCGACGCCTCGGGCGGCACGTCCCGGATCGCGGTCGAGAGCCGGCAGAGGTCGGCGGTGAGCTTCTCCAGCGGCACCCGCGGCGCGGGCGGCTCGGGCTTCGGCTTGGGCACGATCCGCAGGAAGCGGAGCACCCGGACCGTGAACCGGAAGATGGCGCCGAGGCGCAGCGCAATCCAGATGAGCACCACCGGGAAGACCGCGGCCGCGCTCAGCTCGAGGATGCCTGCTGTGAGGGAGGTCGGTGACCCCATCTTCCGAAGGTAAACGTCTGCCTTCAAGGTCGCCAGTTCCTCGATTCAGCTGGCTCGTCGATGATCTGCGGTGGCGGCCTCCAGCAGGGCCGCGTCCTCGATCGTCCCGGCCGGCGCGGCGACCTCGATCGCGACCGCCGGCTCGGCCATCGGAGTGACCGCCTCGGGCCGGCCGCCGACCGGGACCAGGGCCGGGCGGTGGTGCCGCAGGTGCGGGTGCGGCAGCGCGCCGACCTGCGCGGTCAGCGTCGTTCCGCGCCGCCGGGCGGTCACCACGGCGGCGACCGCGGCGGCGACGGCGCAGATCACCCCGGAGTTGACCACGCCGGCCCGGGGGCCGAAGGCGTCGGAGATCAGGCCGACCAGCGGGGCCCCGATCGGCGTACCGCCCATGAAGCACATCAGGTAGAGCGCCATCACCCGGCCCCGGAACGCCGGGTCGCTGCCCAGCTGCACGGCCGAGTTGGCCGCGATCGTGAACGTCAGCGTGGCCGCGCCCATCGGCAGCAGCAGCACGACCGCCGACCAGTACGTCGGGGCCAGCCCGACCACGGCCTCGATCGCCCCGAACGCGAAGCAGGAGGCCAGCAGCAGCCGGGCGCGCGGCGTGGTCGTACGCCGGGTCGAGACGAGCGCGCCGCCGAGCGAGCCGACCGCGATCGCGGTGGTGAACAGGCCGTAGCCGGCGGCCCCGCGGCCGAAGACCTCCTTGGCCATCAGCGCCATCGTGACCGGGAAGTTCAGCCCGAAGGTGCCGACCACGAAGACCAGCACCATCGGCAGGATCAGGTCGGAGCGGCCCTTGACGTACCGCAGGCCCTCGACCAGCTGGCCCGGTGACCGGCCGGTCGGTGGCGAGCGGAACAGCTCCGAGGGCCGCATCGCGGCCAGCACGACGATCACCGCGATCGTGAAGATCGAGTTGCCGAGGAACACCCAGCCGGTGCCGACCACGGCGATGAGCACGCCGGCCAGCGCGGGCCCGACGATCCGGGCCGTGTTGAACGTGACCGAGTTCAGGCTGACCGCGTTGGGCAGGTCGGTGCCGCCGACCATCTCGACCACGAACGACTGCCGCACCGGGACGTCCAGCGAGCTGGTGATGCCGAGCACGAGAGCGAGCAGGTAGACGTGCCAGAGCTGGACGTGGCCGCTGACGTCGAGCACGCCCAGCACCGCGGCCTGAGCGATCATCACGCTCTGGGTGAAGAAGAGGATCTTGCGCTTGTCGTACCGGTCGGCGAGGACGCCGCCCCAGAGCGAGAACAGCAGGGTCGGGCCGAACTGCAGGGCCAGCACGATGCCGATCGCGGTGCCGGAGTTGCCGGAGAGCTCGAGGATCAACCAGTCCTGGGCGACCCGCTGCATCCAGGTGCCGGTGAGGGAGATCACCTGCCCGCTGGCGTAGAGCCGGTAGTTGCGAACCCGGAGGCTCCGGAACATCCCCGCGGACGCGGCGGTCACGTGCACCCTCTGCTTCCCCCGCGCCTCGCGCGGTGTTGCCCGGCCCCTACTCGGAGGCCACCAGTTTCTCGATCACGGCGGTGGCTGCCCGGAGCACCTCGCGGTCCCCGTCGGACAGCTCGGCCAGCCGGCGGGCGAGCCAGGCCTCGCGGGCCCGGACCTCCCCGTGCAGCAGCTCGCGCCCGGTGTCGGTCAGCTCGACCAGCGCCTGCCGGCCGTCGGTCGGGTGCGGGCGACGCAGGACCAGCCCGCGTTCCTCCAGCACCGCGAGCACGCGCGTCATCGAGGGCGGCGTCACCTTCTCGTGCGCCGCCAGTTCGCCCGGGGTGAGCGCCCCGTATCCCTTCAGCGTCGACAGCGCCGCCAGCTGGGTGAGGGTCACCGACGTGTCGGCGCGCTGGCCGCGGAGCCGGCGGTTCAGCCGGACCACGGACAACCTCAGAGAGCTGGCCAGCGCGGTGTCGATCGTCGCTGACCTCACCACATCGTTAGCATACCTTACGATTCCGCCGGTCCCCACCTGACCTGCGTCCCGGTACGGCGGTGCCGCCGGTTGCGGGTCATCAGCAGCCCGAGGAAACCGAGCCCGAAGCCGACCGCGCAGCTCTGCAGCCAGACCCCGTGCCCGTCCCGGAACGGCAGCAGGGCCAGGAAGGCCAGCACCCACAGGCCCATGCCGATCAGCACGACCGTGAACGTGTCCACCTCCAGCGGAGGCGGCGCGGGACGCAGCGGCTCGGGCACCGGGCCAGGCTAGCTCTAGCTGACGGCGTCCTCGAGGGCGAGGGCGGCGTCGCCGGGGTCGGTCAGGGCCTCGGCGGCGGCGGCGCGGGCCGGCCAGGCGCCGAGCCGCCAGGCCAGCGCCCGGCCCAGCGCGGCGGGACTGCCATCGGTGTGGTCGGTGTCCCCGTCGGGCCACCAGGCGACCGGCGTGCCGTCGACGGTCAGGCCGTCATGGACCACGACGGTGGCGGCCGGGACCGGGGCGCCGCAGCGGGCGGCGGCCAGCTCCGCCCCCGGGACCTCGGCCCAGGTCGTGGTCCGGACCGGACGGCCGGCCGGCGTACGCGGGCCGAGCAGCTCGCCGGCCAGCGGCAGGTCCAGCAGGTCGGCCACCGGCCCGGTCGCCTCGCCGGCCGGCACCGGGACCCGGTTCCGCCCGAGCAGCGGCAGCAGGTACGGCAGGTCCAGGACCACCGCCTCCTCCCGCGGCACGGTCCGGTCCGGCGCGACCCGGACCCGGTCCGGCGGCTCGGCGTTGTCCTCCAGCACCAGCGCGAGGCGGGCGTACACGGTGCGGAGGGTGGCGGCGGGGACGGTCAGGGCCGGGTCGCCGAGCCGGTGGAGCAGGTCGAGCGCGCGGTCGGGGTCGGCCAGCACGTCCTCGATCGACCGCGGGACGCCGTAGAGCTCCAGCGTGTCCGGGTCCGCGTCGGCCGGCTCGTACAGGCCCTCGAGGTCGGTCGCGGACGGGGCCCGGAGCTGGTCCGGACGGCGCCCGCGGAGCGTCCGGTGGGTACTGAGCCACCAGGTGGTGTACGACGGTGTCCGGACGTGCGTACCGTCGCCGAGCTGGACGTCCGCCGTGGGACCGGTGCCGGCCAGCAGGGCCCGGGCACCGTCCCAGTCCTCGACGAGGTCGAGGTCGCGGACGGCGGCGAACGCGGTCAGCCGGGGTGGCACCCGCTGCGGCGGCAGCCGGTCCAGCAGCGCCTCCATCCACTCGGCCTCGCCGTCGAGGTCGTGGTCGGCGGCATCCGGGTCGACGTCGAGCTCACCGCTGGACAGCACCGCGAACGTCCGCAGGACCCCGGTCGCGGCCAGCACGCCCGGACCCCACTCCGCGACCATGGCCGCGCCGACCGTCTCGAACGGGGCGTCCGCGGCGACGACCCGGGCCAGCGGGGAGCCGGGCAGCAGCAGCTCGCCGGCCGGGTACCACTCGCCGTCCTCGGCCTCCAGGGCCAGCTCGGCCAGTTCCGGGACGTCCCCCGGCTCCAGACCGGCGCCGCGGACCAGGGCCAGCACGGCCGCGGCGACCGGGGCCGGGTCCTCCTCGTCGTACGACTCGGCCACGGCGGCGAGGACCCGCTCGTCGGCGAGCAGGCCGCGGGCGGTGGCCGGGGTCGCGCCGAGGCGTTCCAGCAGCGGGTGCGCGGCCTCCGGATGCACGATCCGCAGCCCCAGCGTGGCGGCCGCCTCGGCCGGCAGGTCGGCGTCCGGGAGCAGTACGCCCCGGCCGCCGGTGACGGTGCGGCCGTCGGCGAGCGGGACGGGCAGCGCGGCCAGCGACTCGCGGTCCGGACGGTCGGCGAGCGCGGCGTAGAGCGCCCGCCACCAGGCCGGCGGGCGCTCGATCCCGGCCACCAGCTCGACCACGTCGGCGGTGCTCAGCCGCCGTACGCCCAGGGCCGACAGCGCGGCCGCCTGGCCACGCCCGGACCACTCGGCCGGCAGCAGCCCCGGCACCAGGTCGGCCAGCGCGTCGACCAACTCCGCCGATGCCGCGTCGATGACCGCCGCGTCCCCCGGCACCACCCGCCGCGCGTCCGCGGGGCGGCGGCGGTCGCCGTCCGAGCCGAAGTCCCCGTCGCGGCCCCGAACCTCGGCCTCCGGCCCGAGCGGGTCGGCCTCCCACCCGGGATCCCCGGCCGTGTCGCCCGGCCCGAGCGGGGCGGCGTCCCCGTCCCGCCCGGGACGCCCGACCGTGTCGGCCGGCCCGAGTGGGTCGGACGGCGCCGCGGCGACCGGGGGGAGCCAGGCAGTGGTGCGCAGGGCGTCGAGAACGGCGGCGGAGACGGCGGCGTCCAGCTCGGCCGCGGCCAGTTGGGGCCGCGGCACCAGCGCGAGCAGCGCCGGGTCCGCCGGCAGCGCCGCGACCAGCTCGGCATAGGCCACCGCGGCCGCGCGGACGAGCACGTCGGTGACCGGCCCCGGGGTGACGTGCCGCCGGTCGGAGCCGAGCGGGAACGTGCCGAGCAGCACGGCCGGCACCGACAGCGGCTCGTCCGTCGGCGTCGGCGCGTGCACGACGCGCCGGGTCGCCGGCGGCACCGGTCGCCCGTCCGCGTCGACCGGGACGGCCCAGCTGACCGTCCACTCCGGACGGTCCCGCTCCTCGGCCGGGCGACCGGCCAGCAGGTCCGCGGCCAGCACCCCGTCCACCGCCCGCACCATCCACCGAGCGGTACGGTCCCCGTCGGAGAGCGCCACCTCCCGCAGCACGGACCCGGTGCGACCGCCGACGTCAGCGCGGGTGAGGAGGCGGCCGCCGGCGTCGATCGAGCGCAGCGCCGGCAGCGCGAGCAGCAGCACCGGGTCCAGTTCGGACAGCGCGGCCCGGACGGCCTCGACCGCGTCCGCCCGCAGCGGCAGCCGGACCTCGGTGTCCCAGTCCCCCGGCGGCAACGCCGCGTCCGGCCAGGGCAGCCGCAGCACCGGCACCTGCCCGCCGCGCCGGTCCAGCTCGGCCGCCAGCGCCGGCACCGCGGCGACCACGGCCCGGGTCTCGTCGGCCGAGAACCGCACCCCGCCGGTGGTCGAGCGCACCGACGGTGCGTCGGTCACGGTGAGCACGGCCGCGAACCCGACCCCGAACCGCCCGACGCTGCCGCCGTCCCGCTTGGCCGAGGCCCGCAGCGTCGCCAGCGCCTCCACCCCGGCCGGGTCCAGCGGCGTGCCGGTGTTGGCCGCGGCCAGCGCACCGTCCACGAGCGACAGTCGCAACCGTCCGTCCACATGCGACCGGGTCGCGGCGTCGGCCGCGTTCTGGGCCAGCTCGACCAGCAACCGGTCCCGGTACGCCCCGTGGGTCAGGTCCTGCTCGGCGTTCGCGTCCTCCCGGAACCGGGCCGGGGACGCCGTCCAGGCCGCCAGTACCCGGTCCCGGATGGGACCGGTGCCGAACGGGTCAGACACGTTCGATGTCGACACCGTCGTCGTACGCGGGGGCCGGGAACGGGGTGGACGCGGGCGGCTCGACCGCGGCCTCGGAGTGCGCGCCGCAGCCGGCGTCGGCGGAGACGACCGAGGCGTCCCGGGGCGACATCGCGTTGCCGCAGACCCCGAACACGGCCCGCATCGAGCCCTCGATCTGCAGGTAGAAACCGCAGGTGCCACAGCGGCCCGGGGCGTTCGCGGCCATCGGGGTGTCCGGGCCGCCCTCCCCCGCGTACCAGCGCTCGGCGGCGTCGTCGCGCCCCAGCGCCGACATCACCCGGACCCGGCCGAGGCCGAGCTCGAAGGCGACCGACTCGACCGCCGGATCGTCGGAGAGCAGGTACGCCGGGGCCAGCCGGTCGTCGTCCGCGGTCGTCGGCAGCAGGTCGCCGACGCCGAGGTCGCCCGGACGCAGCCGCTGCGACCACGGCACCCACTCCGGCGGCAGCAGGGAGCCCTCGCCGGGCAGCAGCACGACCTCGTCCACGGTGACGGTCTTGGACCGGGACGCCCGGGCCACGGTCACGGCCCAGCGCCAGCCGGTGTAGCCGGGGACCGAGGCGGCGAAGAAGTGCGTCATCACCCGGTCGACCTCGGGGCGGCTGCCGAGGTGCTCGCCGACGCCGTCGCCACCCTCGGCCCGCGCCGCGGCCGCGGCGATGTCGACGGCGGCGGTCAGGGTCGCGTCGGGCCGGGCTGCAGTGGTGGTCGGCACCACACCATCGTGCCAAACACCCACCCCGAACAGCGAATCCGGTCGGGGTGGTGAGGCAGGATGAGGGGGTGAGCGCCGACCCGACCACGCCGACCGGGGGCACCCCGGACGGCCCTGAGGACGGCGCCCCGCGACAGCACGTGCCGAAGAAGCTGACGGTGACCCGGGTGGCGGCCGCCCGTACCCGGTACCTGATCGGCGCCGGTACCCGCCGGATCAACGAGGCCAGCCGGGCCGGCGGCGCCGACGAGTCCGGGCTGACCCGGCTGATCTGGGCGCACGCGGCCCACTACACCGCGGACGCGATGATCACGGTCTGCCTGGCCGGCACGATCTTCTTCTCCGCCGCCCGCAGCGAGCAGCGCACCCAGGTCGCGCTCTACCTGCTGGTGACGATGGCGCCGTTCGCGGTGGTCGCGCCGTTCATCGGCCCGGCCCTGGACCGGCTGCAGCGGGGCCGGCGCTGGGCGCTGGCCGCGACCGCGCTCGGCCGGGGCGTACTGGCCTGGGTGATGGCGGCCCAGTTCACCAACGGCTTCGCGCTCTACCCGGCCGCGTTCGGCGCGCTCGTGCTGTCCAAGGCGTATGCGGTGCTCAAGGGGGCCTGCCTGCCGCGGGTGCTGCCGAAGGGCCTGACGCTCGTCTCCGCCAACGCGCGGATGTCGATGTTCGGGCTGGCCGCGGCCGCGATCGGCGCCGGCCTGCTGGCCGGCATCATCAACCTCTCCGGCAGCTACCCGCTGGCGCTGCGGATCACCGCGGTGTTCTGCCTCGGCGCCGCCGTGCTCTCGCTGCGGCTGCCGCCCGCGGTCGACTCGGCCGAGGGCGAGGAGCCGGTGTCGCCGGCCGCGCTGACCGCGACCGGCCCGATCGTCACCAAGTCCGGCCTCTCGCTCGGCCCGCACGTGGTGACCGCGCTGCGGTCCGGGGCGGCGCTGCGCGGCCTGTCCGGGTTCCTCACGCTGTTCCTGGCCTTCTGGATCCAGTCCACCGAGACGGGTACGGAGGCGGCGCTCGCGCTCGGCGGCCTGGTCGCGGCGGCCTCCGGCGGTGCCGTGATCGGCACCGCGCTCGGCGCCCGGATGCCGCTGAAGCACCCCGACCCGGTGCTGCTCGGCTCGATCGGCGGGGTGGCGGGGATCGCGGTGATATCGGCGCTGTCGTTCGGGCTCGGCACCGCGCTGCTCGTCGTCGCCGCGGCCGGCATCGCGAACGCGCTGGGCAAGCTCTGCCTGGACGCGATCATCCAGCGCGAGGTACCGGGGCAGCTGCGGGCTTCGGCGTTCGCCCGGTCCGAGACGCTGTTGCAGCTGGCCTGGGTGATCGGCGGCGGTCTCGGGATCGCGCTGCCATCGAACGGAACACTCGGTTTCGCCGTGGCAGCAGGCGTGCTCGTCCTCGCCTTCACGCTCACCCTGCTCGGCCGGCGCCGGCCGCTGCTGCGCCGCGCCCGCCCCGCGACATGACCACGCTGGTCGTCACCGCGGTCGCTACCGAGGCCGCCGCCGTCGCGACCGGAGGCCGGGCCGTCCGGCTCGGGCCGTACGAGGGGCTGCGCAAGAACGGGATCACCGCGGTGCCGGGCGGGGTGGGACCGGCCCAGGCCGCCGCCTGCGCCGGCACGCTGCTGGCCCTGCACCGCTACGACCTGGTCGTGAGCGCCGGCATCGGGGCCGCGTACGGCCGCCGGGCCGCGGTCGGCGACCTGGTGCTGGCCGACCGGGTGGTGCACGCCGACCTCGGCGCGGACTCCCCCGAGGGCTTCCTGCCGATCGACGCGCTCGGCCTCGGTGCCGCCACCACCTGGCTGGACGAGGCGCTGGTCGCGCGGGTCGCGGCCCGGACCCCGGTGGCGGCCGGGCCGATCGTCACGGTCTCGACCGTGACCGGGACGGCCGAGCGGGCCAAGGAGCTCGTCGCCGCGTACGACCCGGCGGCCGAGGGGATGGAGGGGGCCGGCGTGCTCGCCGCCGCCCGGGCGCACGGGCTGCCGTTCCTGGAGCTGCGCGGGATCAGCAACCTGGTCGGCCGGCGGGACCGCTCGGCCTGGGACCTCCCGGCCGCCCTCGCCGCCCTGACCCGGATCCCGGCCGCCCTGGCCTGACCGGCTTCCGCCCCGGCCCCGGCCGCCCGGTCCGACCCGCTTCCCGGCCCCCGCCCGGTCGTCCCGTCCCAGCCGGATCCTCCGGCCGGGCCGGCCGGAGGCCGTTGAGCCTCAGGCTTCGAGGTCGTCGGCGACGGCGCGGAGCACGGTGCCGACCTTGCGGGACGCGGCCCGGTCCGGATGCCGCCCGCGGTGCAGCGCGTCCGACATCCCGTCCAGCAGCTTGATCAGGTCCTCGACGATGGTCGCCAGCTCGTCCGGCGTCTTGCGCTGGGCCTTGACCAGCGACGGGATCGGGTCCAGGACCCGGACGGACAGGGCCTGCTCGCCGCGCCGACCCTGGGCCACGCCGAACTCGACGCGGGAACCCGGCTTCAGCTCGGTCACGCCGTCCGGCAGCGCGTCGCGGTGCACGAACACGTCGTCGCCGTCGTCCCGGGCGAGGAAGCCGAAGCCCTTCTCCGAGCTGAACCACTTCACCTTGCCGATCGGCACGAGCTCTCAGTCCTCCGTCGCAGCGCGCCGCCGTCGGCGCATCGTGGCTCCAGGCTAGTCGCCCGGTCGGGGCGTCCCCCAGCCGGTTTGGCTCCTGGTGACCGGACGACGACGGTGCGCACCGGCTCGCCGACGACGCGCCGGTGGCTCAGCGGAATCGTTCGTCGAGAGCCGAGTTCATCGAGCCGGACCGAAAACCCAGCGGGTCGAGCGTGACCGCGCCGAACCCGTCGACCGCGGCCAGCAGGTCGGGCCGGTCGGCCAGCGCCGGGACCAGCGCCCGGTCGACCTCGACCCGGGCACCGTCGGCGCCGAGGTCGCGTACGCGCAGGTCCCGCACCGGCAGCCCGGCGTCGGCCAGCGCCGCCCGCAGCGCCGCCTCGGCCCGCTCGACCCGGGCCAGCCGCGCCGGCGTGACCTGCACCCCGTACGCGATCCGGCTGGACAGGCAGGCCGCGGCCGGCTTGTCCCAGGTCACCAGGCCCATGGCCCGGGACGCGGCCCGGATCTCGGCCTTGGTCAGACCGGCCAGCGGCGTGACCGCGCCCCGCTCGGCCGCGGCCCTGATCCCGGGCCGGAACCCGGCCTTGAGGTCGTCGGCATTCGTCCCGGTGGCCACGTACGCAAGGCCCGATGACAAGGCCAGCGGCATCAGCACGTCGATCAACTCGGCCTTGCAGAAGAAGCACCGGTCGCCCGCGTTGGCCCGATACCCGTCGCGACTCATCTCGTCCGTGCGCGGCGTCTCCCACCGCACCCCGAGCCCCCGCGCGAACTCCCCCGCCGCCTCCAGCTCGCTCCCCGGCAACGACGACGACACCGCCGTCGCCGCCAC